>JAGWPQ010000411.1 GCA_028877045.1 Bacteroidota bacterium
TGAAATGCAAAAAAGCCTTCGCTTGCCGGAAACAATTCTATACAATCGATTTTCTTTCCGATGCTTTCAAATAGTTTGGCTTTATATGGATCGAAATTTACACCACCCTGCACCAAGATTGAAAAATTTGGAAACAATTCGGCAATTTTTTTACCACTTTTTTCAATCAGTCTGTCAAAATACATTTGCATCCATGGTGGAATTCCACTAATTAAAGTCATATCCTGCTTTAATGTTTCTTCCACAATTTTATCAAGCTTGGTTTCCCAGTCTTCAATGCAATTGGTTTCGTAACTCGGCAATTGATTGGTACGTAAATATTTTGGTATGTGGTGATTAACGATGCCGCTTAATCTTCCGGTTGGTATATCGGCAATCCTTTCCAATTCAGGCGAGCCGCTTAAAAAAATCATTTTGCCTTTTGCAAAATCGTAATTACCGGTTTCGGCCATATAACAAAGCAATGCGTTCCTTGCTGTATCAATATGATTGTTTATCGAATCTTTCGTGATTGGAATATATTTTATGCCTGATGTTGTTCCACTTGTTTTTGCAAAATAGATGGGCTTGCCTTTCCACAAAATATTTTGCTTGCCATCTTTTATTTTTTGAATATAAGGTTTGAACTGCTCGTAATCTCTGATGGGTATTGCCGCTGTAAACTCCTCATAATTATTAACGGATGCCAGATGATGTTCTTTACCAAACTCGGTAGCCTTTCCATTTTTAATCAATGATTTCAGAATAGCTTCCTGATCGGCCAATGCCGTTTGCATTCCTTTCTGTATCTTATTATATATGTAACCGGCAAATGGGCGGGCTAAAAGTGATTTCAGGTTCATAAAGAACAGATGATCGTTTATAGTAGCGGCAAAAATAGGCCTGGCGGCCGAGTTTTTAGCTTAATATCATATTATTTTGCAGAAAAATCGGCAATCTGGAACAATTATTTAAGAAATGTTTGCAGATTTTCGTTGCCAAACCTTACCTTTGCCGTCCTAATTTTGGATAGTTATGTTAGCAGTAGTAAAAATCGCAGGTCAACAATTTAAAGTACAAACAGGAGATAGTTTGTATGTTCCTCATATTGAAGGAAACAGTGGCGACAAAGTTGAGTTCAATGATGTTTTGCTTGTGGACAATGACGGAAAAATTTCTACCGGCAGTGCTGTTAAGGCAACCGTTAAAGCAGAAATTTTATCTGAACTTGTTCAGGGCGATAAAGTGATCGCTTTTAAAATGAGAAGAAGAAAAGGCTTCCGTAAAAAACACGGTCACAGAACTCACTACACACAAATTAAAATAGAAAGCATCGCTTAATTAAAACAAATCATTAAAAACAAAAATTAAGATGATGTTCATTTTAGTTTTTGTTTTTAGTTTTTAAAAAATAAAATCATGGCACATAAAAAAGGTGAAGGTAGCGTAAAGAACGGTCGCGATTCAAACAGCAAACGTTTAGGTGTAAAAATTTTTGGAGGTCAGGCTGCAATCTCCGGTAATATTATTGTTCGTCAACGCGGAACAGAATATCATCCCGGAAAAAATGTTGGTGTTGGAAAAGATTTTACATTGTTTGCATTGACTGATGGTGTGGTAGAATTTAAGAAAGGTAAGAACGACAGATCAACTGTTTCTGTGTTACCTGTTGAAGCAACATCTTAAAAAAAATTTTGCGGTTTAAAAAATGTTTATAATTTTATGGTATTAACTAACCATTAAATTTTAAAAACATGGCAA
>JAGWPQ010000412.1 GCA_028877045.1 Bacteroidota bacterium
AAACCTTTTACGGTTCCTTTTACACCATTCAATCCATCTCCATAAGTACCGTCGGCAAATAAACCAAGCGCTAATACACCCCAAAGACCATTAGCTCCATGCACTGCAATAGCACCTACAGGATCATCAATCTTAAGTTTTCTTTCAACAAAGAAAGTAACTTCTACTACAATGATACCGGAAAGTAACCCAATAATTAAACCACCTAATGGAGAAACAAATGCACATGGTGCTGTAATTGCAACCAAACCGGCCAGCAATCCGTTACACATCATACTCACATCCGGTTTAGTACCGCGTACAAACCAAATCCACAATGTAGCTGCTGCCGCACCACCACAAGATGCGATCATGGTATTAAAAGCTACAACAGAGAACCTTAAATCTGTTCCCGCTAAAGTAGAACCTGCGTTGAATCCAAACCAGCCGAAAGCAAGTACCAATGTACCTAAAACAGCCATTGGTATATTGTGACCGGGAATAGCGTTTGGTGATTTGTCTTTGTTGTATTTTCCAATTCTGGAACCAATCATTTTTGCACCTACAAATGCTAAAACACCACCGGATAAGTGTACTACGGATGAACCTGCAAAGTCAACGTGTCCATGACCTAATCCAAAGTTAGCACCTAACTGAGATAACCATCCGCCACCCCATACCCAGTTGCCATAAATAGGATAAATAAGTCCACCAATAATAAGTCCGGATATTGCAAAAGAAGCAAACTTCCATCTTTCGGCCATTGCACCTGTTGGAATAGTTGCAGTTGCATCCATAAATACAGCCTGGAAAACAAAGAATCCTAATACGCTTACATCATAAATACCATTCATGAAAAAGCCTTTGGTACCAAATAAACCGAATGTATGTCCAAAAAGGCTGATTGTAAATTCTTGATTTAAACCATCAAATCCTCCAAGTGTTCCTAATGCTCCCATGCCGCCAAACATGATTGCAAAACCGCATATAAAAAAGCCAAGAGCACCTGCGGGATATACAAATAAGTTCATAGCCATAGTGTGAGCTACATTTTTGGCACGTGTTAATCCGGTTTCTACTAAAGCAAAACCTGCTTGCATAAAGAATACAAGGAATCCACCAATCAACAGCCAAACCATATTAATACTAACTTTATTATGTCCGTCAGCATTACCTATCGTAGCAACAGCAGCCGATAATTTGTTTACAGTTGCACTTAGTCCTGCAATGGTGCTGTCTTTAGATTTTGATATAGAATCAACCACTTTTGGGGCGGTAGTATCTATATCACTAAAAACGCCTGTAGTAATACCTCCGGGATCGGGAACTTTGGTTGATTGAGCAGTCGATTGCAATGCCGTTAAAGAAAGAATGAATGCAAAAGCAAGTAATAATATTTTACGCATTATGTTGTAATTTTTAAATTAGTTAATGGGATTAAATTTTATCTCCGGGACCGGCTGTAGAAGCCTCACCTCTGGCACCACTGCTTATCCGTACTGATTCTTCAATATTGTAACTGAAAATCATTCCATCACCGACTTCACCCGTAAATGCAGCTTTTTCGATTGTTGTGATTGCCTTATCAACATTTGCTTCTTTCAAAACAATTGAAATAAAGATCCGGGGAATATATTGTGTATCATAAACCGTTCCCCTGTAACTGTGATGAATATTCATGTGTTCATTTCCAACGCCAGCAGCTTCCCAATAGGAAAAGAAATCAATCCCTATTTTTTTGAGCTCAGTTTTTACATCTTCAAATTTTGATGTTCGAACAATTGCTTCGATTTTTTTCATAATCATTTTTTTTTAATAAATAAATAAATCTTTAAAATGTATTTACTACTGCAATTAAAAAATTACCGTCATCTTTTGCAGTTGCAAAGAGCTGTTCAGAAATAAATTATTCTTAAATGGTGTCTTATCGGAATATAGGATTCGAAATGGCAATGTCGCTTTTAAAATTTATAGAAGCCTATTCAAAAAAAAATTGAAATGCCGTTAAAACTTCTAAAAATGGTTTAAAAAATTATTTAAATATAGAATAAATATATATGAATATTTTTGTGCAAAATAGTGAAAAAAGTGAATAGTGCATCAAAATAAATGACTTTTTTTGTGAAAAAATTCGCATTTATTAATATTGATTAAATATTTGCAATATCATATTGTGTAAATTAATAATTATGAGAGTAGAAAATGGGACGGCATTAAAAATGAACCTGTCTTTTTTATTCATTAAACAGTTCAGGAAGGGGAAGAAAAATTAGTAGATACCCGGTTGGATGTATTCGGGCTTATAGGTGATAAATGCTGAGATGTATTACTTGATTCATGAAAAAAAAAAGAGGCTGTTATAAACAGTCTCTTTAAATAATTTTTGAATTTAACGGGATGAAATACCCTGTTTGCTTCTATTTAGAGTGGAATCTGTGTGCACCTTTAAATGCAGGAACAATGATAAAAGCAACTAAAACTACAAATGAAGCTACGATTTCGAAAGTGCTCATAATTTTGTTATTTATTGTTTGATTTTTTATATTAACAATACAAAAGAACAAACTAATTTGATATAAAAAAATGCTGCAAAACAGCATTAAACAATCAAAAACAATCAACAAATAAATAGCATGTATTATTTTTTTTGTGATAAGAAATTAATATTGCATCCGGCAACAAAAAAATAGAATCTTTTTTTGTCAGCTATCAAAAAATTAGTTTTTAGTGTTTAAAGAATTAGCTTTTTGCACAATTCTTAAAAACCAAAAAAAGACTTGCAAAATCAAAAAATATCTTTCTTTAACGTTTAATTAACATTTGAACGAAAGGTTTTTACTGTAAGTAGTTCAGAAAATAAAAAACCTCCCAAACTTTGGGAGGCTTTTTTATTCGAATTGCTGCTTAATTAATTGAACTTTGAATTAAAGTTTATTGATTAGGATAAGCTAAGCTGCCATGCTCAAGAAGATCAAGACCACCTTCTTCAATTTCAGGCTCAACTCTGAGTTTCCACGGATAAGGCAATAATTTTACGATCCACATAAGAATAAAAGCGATAATAAACGTTGCGATTGCGATAGAAAAAGTTCCTATCATCTGAGCTTTTAGAACACTTGCATCGCCACCATAAAATAAACCTGCAACAGGAGCAGAATTATCAGCACCGGTTGGACCGGTTGCACCATATTTACCGCAGGCAAAAAGGCCCAAAGAAATTGTTCCCCAAATACCTGCAAATCCATGAACAGGAACTGCACCAATTGGATCATCGATGCGAAGATATTCAAGCAAAAGAGTGCCATAATAGACAACAATACCTGCAACTGCTCCCAATATTATTGCACCTAATGGTGATACCCAATAACATGGACAGGTAATAGCTACAAGACCCGCTAAAACGCCATTACATGTAAAAGCGAGATCAAATTTTCCTTTAGTATCACCAAACCAAAGCGCTAAATACATTGCTGCCATACCACCCGAACAAGCTGCCAAAGTTGTATTTGTAGCAACACGACCGATGCCTTGCATATCAACAGCCGAAAGTGTACTTCCCGGATTAAAACCATACCACCCAAACCATAATAAGAATGTACCTAAAGCACCTAAAGTAAGATTATGAGGAGCCATCGGTCCACCACCATCGCGTTTAAATACACGACCTAAACGTGGTCCAAGTACAATAGCACCTGCTAAAGAAGCAATACCGCCAATTGTATGAACAACTGTTGAACCTGCAAAATCACGGAACCCTTGTCCGAGTGACGCAAATAAATGTCCTGGCGTACCCATTAATGCTAAGAACCCATCGGGTCCCCAAGCCCAATGACCAACGATTGGATAAATAAAACCAGTGATACCAATGCTATAAAGAATGTCACCTCTAAAACTTGTACGACCGATCATAGCGCCTGAAACAATTGTAGAACAAGTATCAGCAAAAGCATATTGGAAAATCCAATGAGCTAAAATTGGGATACCGGTAGTAAAATAAGTATCAGGAGCTCCTTGAAGGAAAAACCAATGATACCCGATAAAACCATTTCCTTCGCTAAACATAAATGCATATCCAATACCCCAAAACAATAAACCGCAAAGGCATGTATCGAAAATACATTCCATTAAAACGTTTACTGTTTCTCTCTGGCGAGCAAAACCTGCCTCAAGCATTACAAAACCTGCTTGCATACCGAATACCAGAAAGGCCGCTACCAGCGTCCAAATTGTATTGGCTGTGTTTATTAAAGTGGTCTCATGAGCAGTAAAGGTGTCTGCAGCATGAGCTGGGGTTGCTATCATTCCCGGCAACATTTTCATGGCTGCCAAGATGATTATGACACCAAGAATCTTTCCGGTGAAAATGGTTAAACCATATCGCCATTTCTCAGCTTTAGTAAGCTGTACTGTCGGGCCAGAGCTGTATCTCTTTGTGCCCATTTTTCTCAGGGAATCTAAAGTTGCTGAAAACATGTTTTAAAGGTTTTGGTTAATAATTGGGTTTCTATAGCTATACGAAAGTTTAAAATTTATATACGGCGGCAAGAATAAAACTTGCATCGCCTTTGGTTTTAGCGCCTGCACTTTTTGAGAAAATTTCATTACTTGCATTATCCAAACGAATCTCAGGGATAATAGTAAGATTGTCTAAGTGAATATTTCCTGAAAGTGTTGATTGAAATATTTTACTGTTAACACCTGCAACATTTTTTGAATCATCGAAATATTCTCCGCGAAGTGTTAATCCGAATTTGCTTGTAGGATCATAATTAAAATATAAAGCATTGCTTGACCAACTATTAGTTGTGCTGCCCATTTTAACCGATTTGATGGTACCATCATAATCGATATTAAATTTGTTGCTCAACACGGCATTTAATACTACATCGAATTGAGATATCTTTGAAAAATCGACTCCTGTACCACCCTGATAATTTAAATAGGCTTTAAATTTATCATTTTTAGATCCGGTACTGAATTGTGCTATGATCATATTATTACCGGAAGTATTTACAGAAAAATCAGTTGGATTTGCAATACCAATCATGAAAGCACTTTTGCCACCTAAGGCAATATCTGCTTTGAGTCCTGTGTGTGAGAATGGGCCATAAGAAAATCCATAACTCATGCTGTAATTTCTGTTGGCATAAGCATCCAGTAATTCCCAGCCGATATGTGTTGCCCATTTACCAATAGTAATTTTTACTGCTGAAGAAGCAGCGTAACTAATATACAATTGTTTAACTGCCGCCAATGAAGTAAAGCCATTGCCAGAACCTACCGGATAACCTGTTCCATCATTGTAAGAAAATTCTGCTGCCCTTCTTCCAAAACCTAGATCTGCTGTTGCAGCAATTTTGCCAAATGAATGATCTACACGTATAGAGGCCATTCCTAATTCGAAAGAACTTGCAGAATTTGTAAAACTTGTTAAATTGTTTGTTGTACCTGCTGGTGCACTGTTTAGATCAGCTCTGTAATAAGCATCTACTGAATAAGTAAATGTGGTTGTTGGAGCAGGAACTGCTTTTTTAGTTGTGTCGGTTTGACTCATAACCGAAATACATCCTGTAATTCCAATGAATGCCATTGTTAATTTTTTTACCATTTTTTTTGTTTTAAGGTTAAATAATCAGAAAAGAGCGTTGCAATTTTCCGGTAAACAAACTTTTCTTTCTTATTTCGGGCTACTTCGTTAGTGAAATACTTCATGAGAAATCTAATTGAAGTATTCTTAAAACTCAAATGGCAAAATTTCTTTCTTTTTAGAATATTGGATAAAATACTTTGAAAAGCATTTAGTCAGATACAAACTTTGAATAATTAATTAATTAAATTTGTATCAATACATGCAAAATAGATTAAAAAATTTAAAAACAATTAAAATATTTTAGATATTATATTTTCTAATTTATTAAAAATATTACTGTAAAATAGCGGATACTCTTTTGTATTGTAAATAAAAAGCCCTGCAATCAATTTTGATTGCAGGGCCTGGCTAATTTTATTCAGTTCCTAAACAGTTACATGTAAAACTGAACTGTCCTTAGTTTCAAGTATTGAATGTCCCATTAAAAACTCATCAACTTTTCTGGCACATTCTCTTCCTTCACTGATTGCCCAAACAACCAACGATTGCCCGCGGCGCATATCCCCGGCCGTAAAAATCTTTGAAATATTTGTTTGATAACTTTTCTCTGAAGCTTTTACATTACCTCTTTCATCCAATTCAATATCTAACTCACTCAGTAATCCTTCTTTTTGAGGATATAAAAATCCCATTGCCAATAAAGCCAATTCGCAAGGCAGTTCTCTTTCGCTTCCTGCAATTTCAACAAACTGCGCAGGCCTTCCATCTTCAGAAATCTTCCATTCCAGATCAACAATTTTAATTGCTTTTAAATTCCCTTTTCCATCACCAATAAATTCTTTTGTTGCAACCGACCATTGACGTTCAACACCTTCTTCATGCGATGTTGTTGTTTTTAAGATCATGGGATATGTTGGCCATGGCATGTTTGCTGTTCGGTTTTCAGGTGGCTTTGGCAATAATTCGAATTGAGTTACTGATTTTGCGCCATGACGGTTTGATGTTCCCACACAATCGCTTCCGGTATCGCCACCACCAATCACAATAACATTTTTATTGGTAGCTTTTAATTCACTCGGTAAAATATTACTTTCAATTGTAGCATTGGCAAAAGGATCTTTACCGGCAACATATTTATTATTTTGTTTTAAGAATTGCATGGCAAAATAAACACCATTCAATTCCCGTCCCGGAACATTCAAATCTCTCGGAACTGTTGATCCACCGGCCAACACAATTGCATTGTATTCTCTCAGCAAATCATTGATGCTTACGTTTACACCAACATTTGCATTGCATTTAAAAGTTACACCTTCTTCTTCCAATATTTTTACTCTTCTGTCGATCACCCATTTTTCTAATTTAAAATCGGGAATGCCGTAACGTAACAAACCACCGGGTGCATCATCTCTTTCATAAACGGTTACCAAATGTCCGGCATAATTTAATTGTGCAGCTGTAGCCAATCCTGCAGGACCGGAACCGATCACAGCCACTTTTTTTCCTGAACGAATATTTGGTTTACGTGCTTTTACAAAACCTTTATCGAAAGCAATTTCAATAATATGTTTTTCAATTTCTTCAATGGTAACAGGTGGTTGGTTGATTCCTAACACACATGCACTTTCGCATGGCGCCGGACAAATCCTTCCGGTAAACTCCGGAAAATTATTTGTTGAAGTAAGAATGCTGTAAGCTTCTTCCCAGTTACCATCATACACTGCATCATTAAATTCAGGAATAACATTTCCCAACGGACAACCATTGTGGCAAAAAGGTACACCGCAGTTCATGCAGCGTGCAGCCTGTTTATTTAATTGCGTTTCGGTGAAAGGTTTAATATATTCTTTGTAATCTTTCACACGTTCTGCCACCGGACGTTTGCCCGGCATTTCTCTTGTAAATTCAATAAAACCTGTTGGCTTACCCATTTGGTTTATTAGTTTATTAGTTAAATAGTTTATTTTTTGTTACTGGCTTTTGCAATTCTATTTAGCTGTTGTTGCGTCGCACACTTGTACGTTCTGTACAATATTGAACAAGGCGCTGAAGAGTGCGACGCAACGAAGATGATCAAAGAACTATTTGCTCACCTCAACATTTTTTTTCTTTTTTTCCAGCAACACTTTTTTATAATCTCTCGGGAATACTTTCACAAAATTCTTGAGTTGATTT
>JAGWPQ010000413.1 GCA_028877045.1 Bacteroidota bacterium
AAAAATATAAATTGCCGATGTTTTATTGCAATGCAGTTGGCAGTCAAACCGAAATTGTTTTCGATGGTGCCTCACTCATTTTCGATAAAGATGCCAACCTCTGCAAAGCATTACCGATGTTTGAAGAAACAATGGAAAGTGTTGTGCTGAATGATGACGGAACCATTGCTGCGCCAATACTTGAGCCTGCAAGCCGAATGCCCGATAAACAATTAAACCCCGATGGTTTGGAGGAAGAATTGAACATTGCACAAATTCATGCAGCATTGATCCTGGGCATTAAAGATTATTTTGAAAAGATGGGTTTTACAAAAGCCATCATTGGATCGAGTGGCGGGATTGATAGTGCTGTTACTTTAGCATTGGCATGCGAAGCGTTGGGAAAAGAAAATGTAAAAGCAGTGTTGATGCCATCGCCTTATTCAACCGATCATTCGGTTAATGATGCTGTTGAATTAAGCAAGAACCTGGAAAATGATTATGAGATCATCCGCATCAATAATGTGTACGAATCTTTATTGTCAACTGTAGAACCTTTGTTTAATAATTTGCCTTTTTCGTTGGCAGAAGAAAATATGCAAAGCCGTATCCGCGGTAATATTTTGATGAGCATTGCCAATAAATTCGGATATATTTTATTGAACACATCTAATAAAAGTGAACTGGCAACCGGCTATGGAACTTTGTATGGCGATATGGCCGGAGGATTAGGCGTGCTGGGCGATTGCTACAAATTGCAAGTGTATGCGCTGGCAAAATATATTAATCGAGATAAAGAAATAATTCCGGAAAATATTATCTCGAAAGCACCAAGTGCAGAATTACGACCCAATCAAAAAGACAGCGATAGTTTGCCCGACTATAATATTTTAGATAAAATATTATTTCAGTACATAGAAAAAAGATTGGGCCCAGTTGAAATTAAAGCGCAGGGATTTGATGCTGCGTTGGTAGACCGTGTTTTAAAATTGGTGAATGTGAATGAGTATAAAAGAAATCAATTTTGCCCTATCATCCGCGTTTCTCCAAAAGCATTTGGCGTAGGAAGAAGAGTGCCGATCGTTGGAAAATATTTAAGCTAATAAAAAAACGCTGAAACATTTGTTACAATATTTCAGCGCAATTTAGTTTTCCAATAATAATTGTTTTGATCAATCATGTAAAACCATCAATGGAACATGGCTGTGAAACGCAAGCATTTTAGTATGACTGCGTTTAAAAATACTATCGAACAAACCATGTTTTTTTGGAATAGTGATGATAAGATCGATCTGTTTTTCAACAACAAATTCATTGATGCTTTCGGTAAAATCGGGATCATTGCTGAAATGGTATTCGGGATAATATCCATCAAATAAAGTATCGAGCATTAAACTCTCGAATTTAATCTCAGGAATATTTTCGCTGTTGTAATTATCAATATGCAATACAAATAATTTAGCTTTTGTTGCATCTAATAATTGTTTGATGGGCGCAACAGGAGTAGTTTCAACTACTTTATGAAAATCGCATGCCAGTAAAATTTTATCAAACTTTATAAACTTTGCATTTTGCGGAATAATTAATACCGGCACTTTGGTATGTTTCGCAACATTAATGGTATTGCTTCCAAAAAGATTTTCCTGCAAAGCCCCGCCACCGGTAATTCCCATAACAATCAAATCAACATTTTCGGCTTTACTTAATTCAATGATACCATCGGTTAATAATGCAAATTCACTTACTGTATCCAGCTTGATAGTGTTTGGCACAAATCCTTTTAATTCATCTTTAAAATTCGCGAGTGCTTCTTTACTCCCTTCTTTTAAAGCCTCCAAATCCAATGCACCCAATGCAGGGATCATCGGATCGGCAATAACATTAAACCCCGTTTGATAGGCGTTATATAAAATAATTCTCTGTACCTGAATTTGTTTGGCTAATTCAATCGCATACATCGCTGCATTTTTTGCAGTTGCTGAAAAATCGGTAGGTATTAATATTGTTTTCATAATACTGATTTTGTGATTGAAATTAAAACTTGAATCAACAAAAAACTATGACATTCATCAGCAAAAAAAAAGTCATACAATAAATGTATGACTTTCAACAAAATTAATTTAAGAAAATGGCTTATAAATTTTCGATGATTCCTGCAACACCTTGTCCGCCGCCAACACAAGCAGATATTAAACTGTATTTTTTATTTAACCGTTTCATATCATTCAAAACCTGAACAGTTAATTTAGCACCGGTACAACCCAACGGATGCCCCAATGCAATAGCGCCGCCATTAATATTGACGATATCGGTATTTAATTTTAATTCGCGAATAACTGCCAATGATTGTGATGCAAACGCTTCATTCAATTCTATCAGATCAATATCATTCAAACTCATATTTGCCTGTTTCAAAACTTTTGGAATGGCAGCAATCGGACCAACACCCATGATACGTGGATGCACTCCGGCACAGGCACAATTTACCAAACGGCCAATAGGTTTCAATCCCAGTTCATTCATCATCTTTTCGCCCATCACTATCACGAAAGCAGCACCATCGCTGGTTTGCGAGCTATTACCAGCAGTAACGCTTCCTCCAATGGCAAAGGCAGGTTTTAATTTCGATAAACCTTCAACAGTGGTATCAGCACGTAAACCTTCATCGGTATCAACCACATAATTTCTAACAGCTCTTTTTCCTTTTTCATTCACATAAACATCTTCAACATTTATCGGAAGGATGCCACTTTTAAAATAACCATTCTCAATGGCCACTTTTGCTTTCATGTGCGAGTTGTATGCAAACACATCCTGATCTTCGCGATTAACATTGTATTCTTTGGCAACACATTCGGCCGTTAATCCCATGCTTAAATAATAATCAGGCTCATCTTTGGTTATGTTATACGATGGAACTGTCTTCCATCCTGCTGTTGGCACTAAACTCATACTTTCTGTTCCGCCTGCTACGATACATTCGGCCATGCCGGTACGGATCTTTGCAGTGGCCATGGCAATACTTTCCAAACCACTGGCGCAATAACGATTAATAGTTATGCCCGGCACTTCAATACCCAATGCTTTGGCAGCGATGATTCGTCCAAACTGCAAACCTTGTTCGGCTTCGGGAACAGCATTCCCAACAATTACATCGTCAATGCGTTTGTAATCTAATTGCGGCACAGTTGCCACTAAACCTTTGATCACTTCAACCGCAAGATCATCGGGTCTGAAAAATCTGAAACCACCTTTTTTACTTTTTGTAACTGCGGTTCTATAACCCGCAATAATATATGCTTCCTGCATGGCAAACGAATTTTGAAGTTCAAATGTAATAA
>JAGWPQ010000414.1 GCA_028877045.1 Bacteroidota bacterium
AAAAAATAAATCCCGGAATTTAAATGCAAAAAATCTTTTGTTACAACTCTTTACTAATAGCAAACCCTATATCCGTACTAATTACACAGAAATCAGGATTTTCTTTTGTACATTTAATTGGCGTAACCAATGAAATGTTTTTTGAGTATTGTTTCAATACTTTTATTTCGCTGGAATCATAAATCAAAAGTGTAGTTAGCATTGCAATCGTTTTCGTTAGACAACTCTAAATTGAAGTTTTTATCAGAAAGTTTATGCTATAGTTTAAACTTTATTTACGAAACCGTTTTCGGCATTGTTTATTATTATAACAGATAAAAAATTTTTACTCGTTTGATGAAGAAGAAAATAAATATTAAAACTTTAGCTGCAGAATTAAATTTATCTGTTGCCACTATTTCCAAGGCTTTCAAGGACAGTCACGAGATCAGCAAAGCAACTAAAGAGAGAGTTCTTGCAATGGCAAGTACACTTAATTATACACCTAATCCGTATGCAAGTAGCTTGCGAAAAAGAAAGAGTAACACTATTGCCGTCATCCTGCCCGAAGTAGCCGATAACTTTTTTTCTCTTGCTATTAACGGGATACAAGCTGTTGCCGAAAAAAAAGGGTATCATGTTTTAATTTATCTTTCGCATGAAAAATTTGATATTGAGAAAACTATTGTTGATGATTGCAACAGCGGCCGGGTGGATGGTGTTTTAATTTCAATTACCAAAGAAACCAAAACAGCCGAGCACATTCAGAAATTACAGGACGAAAATATTCCTGTTGTTTTTTTTGATCGTGAATTTGAAGGCTTTAAAACTGCAAGAGTAGTAACGAACGATTATGAGTGCGGCTATCTTGCTGCAAAACATCTTATTGAAAAAGGTTGTAAAAAGCCTGCCTTTTTTTCTATATCATCATCATTACCCATCTGCATAAAAAGAGCAGATGGATTTAAAGCAGGATTGATTGAATCGGGTTTGTATTCGCATAAAAAAGATCCGATTGTATATTTTACAGATTTTAATCAGGAAGAAACATTCAATCAAATTAAAAAACTGGTAACGGGTAAAGACAGGCCTGATGGTGTCGTTGCTTCTGTAGAAAAATTAGCTGTGATCTTATATTTGGTTTGCCATGAAAAGAATATTAAAATTCCTGAAGAAATAAAAGTGATCGCATTTTCAACTGTCGATACAGCTCCAATATTCAACCCTTCCCTATCTACCATTACGCAATCGGCTTTTGAAATCGGGAAAGCCGCTTCTGAAATTTTATTCAAAGGGATAGAAAAGAAAAATTATGACATCACAAATGAATATGTTGTAATTCCTTCCACATTTTTCGAAAGGAAATCTTCTCAGCAAACAAGTGCAAGCAAGGAGAAAAAGATTAAATAAATTTCCTGATCCAGTTGTTGATAAAATTAATTTTATGATCACAAATTAATTTCACTGATCTGTACCGGTCTTTTTTCTTCAACTGATTTTTTTGCTGCAACCGCTATAACAGTGGCTTTCAAACCATCATCGCCTGTTACTGATAATGGAATATCGTTGCTCAATGCATCAATGAAATGCTGCATCTCATTCAGGTACGAAGAAGCATATCTGTCCATAAAGAAATCAAGCGGTAATGCCTGATGTATTCCGTCTGCATCAAACAGCACATTACTGTTATGCAAATTGTTTTTTACCTGGATCATTCCGTTGCTGCCAAATACTTCAATACGTTGATCGTATCCGTAAACTGCTTTACGACTATTATCAATCACCGCATACGTACCATCTTCAAACACAAGCGTAGTAAGGGCTGTATCAATATCGCCTGCTTCTGCAACTTTCTTATCAACTAAAACTAGTCCGTTTGCATACACTTCTTTTACTTCTTTTCCCATCATGTAACGCGCCATATCAAAATCATGAATTGCCATATCCATAAATAATCCTCCCGAATTTTTTATGTAATCAATTGGCGGCAATCCCGGATCGCGGCTTGTGATTTTTACCACCTGGATATCACCAATTTTTCCTGCTCTTATATTTTTATGAGCCTGCATAAAATCCGGATCAAATCTTCTGTTAAATCCTAACATCAATTTTAATCCGGACGCTTTTGCTTTTTTTACCAGCAGGATTGTTCTTTCTAATGAAAGATCAATTGGCTTTTCACAGAAAATATGTTTTCCTGATTCCAATGCTTTCTCGATCAACTGCGCATGTGAACTTGTTGGCGTACAAATTACAATTGCATCAACATTTGGCATGCTGATCACTTCAGCAGGATCAGTTGAAAAAAATATTGTTTCCTTATAAATCTTTTTAAAATCTTCTGCAGTATAATTTGTGTCTGCAGCTGCTACGATATTTGCCTGAGGAAAATGACTGATAATATTTCTCAAATGTATTTTTCCGATTCTTCCAATTCCGATGATAGCGATGTTTATTTTTTTCATATTCTTTGTTAATTATGATCGTTACTGTTTAATAATTTTTTTTGTCAATTTTACTTTGCTACTATTTAAAGCCCTATTTTTTTTAAATACTCTCTGTTATTTTTTGCGCAATTTTTCGGAGAACCCATACCCGGCAGAACATCCTGTTCAACAACAATCCATCCATCATAATTTTTCTTTTCTAAAAATTCTTTGATTGATTGAAAAGAAACATCACCTTTTCCCAGTTCGCAAAAGATTCCGTTTCGTACAGATTCAAAATAATCTAAATCATTTTCTGCAACTTTTTTAGCGATTGCAGGATTATAATCTTTAAAATGAACATGCCAGATACGGTCATAATATTTATCCATTGTTCCTAAAATATTATCGCCACCGCCTAAACGGTAATGACCTGTATCGAAACACAATCCAACCAATGAAGGGTTGGTGAATTGCATTAACCAATCAATTTCCTGCGGTGTTTCAACATAGCCCGCAGCATGATGATGAAACACTGTGCGCATACCGTATTTTTCTTTTAATGCCTCAGCTACTGCATCAGCACCTTTTGCAATTGTTTTATATTTTTCTATCGGCAATAAATGTTCTGCTCTAACCCTGCCTGCATTTTTTGTACGCTCTGCAACGGTTCCGTTATCATCGGCCAAAACAATTACGGCATTCGTGTAACCCGCGTCGTACATGAGTCCTGCGGTTTTCAATACCCTTTCAATTCCTTCTGCATGCGCCGATTCGTTTGATAATGCAACAGGCACAAATGCGCCTAACATTTCTAAATTTCTTTTGTTTACTTCTGCAAATAATTGTTTTGGATCGGTTGGCATAAAACCCCAATCGCCTAATTCAGTTCCTGCATAACCTGTTTCATTTATTTCATCCAATACCTGTTCGTAGCCCATTGATTTTCCTTCCAAATCAAATTCCAATACACCCCAACTGCAAGGTGCATTTGCTATTTTAATTTTCTGATTTTCCATTACAAATTTTTTCTATTCTTTGTTTAATTAAAATTTACGTGACCATTCTTTCGGCCATCTTTCAACCACAACTTTTGTTTGTGTAAAAAACTCAATGGCATGTTTGCCCTGACCATGCAAATCGCCAAAGAAACTTTCTTTCCAGCCACTGAAAGGGAATTGTGCCATCGGTGCCGCAATGCCAATATTAATGCCGATATTTCCTGCCATTGCTTCGTTGCGGAATTTGCGTGCACTGCTGCCGCTGTTGGTAAATAAGCAAGCCATATTGCCATACACATTTTGATTGATGAATGCAATGGCATCATCAACAGTTTTCATTTGCACTAAACTCATTACCGGTCCGAAAATTTCTGTTTTAATTAATTCGCCGCTGAGCGAAAGATTTTCGATAATGGTTGGATTGATAAAATTTCCCTGCTCAAAACCTTTTACTTTTTTATTTCTTCCATCCAATAAAACTGATGCACCTTCTGCAACACCTTTATCGATCAAACTTTCAATTCTTGTTTTACTTTCATTACTGATAACAGGTCCCATATCAATTCCATTGTTAAGACCATAACCAACAGTTCTTGACTTCGCAGCTTCTACCAATGATTCTTTTATTTTTTTATTATCATCAACAGTAATTACAACCGATGCCGCTAAACAACGCTGACCTGCACAACCATACACACTATCGGTAATAATTTGTGAAGTCATTTCAATATCTGCATCAGGTAAGATCACTACCGGATTTTTTGCACCACCCTGCGCCTGCACCCTTTTCCCATTGGCAGTACCTCTTGCATAAATATATTTTGCAACAGGTGTGCTGCCAACAAAGCTGATAGATTTTACAAGCGGATGATCGAGTAGCCCGTCAACACTTGCTTTGCCGCCATGCACCATGTTTACAACACCCTTCGGCAAATCGATCTGATGCAATAATTCAAATATTTTCATCATCGTTAACGGAACTTTTTCCGATGGTTTGATGATCATGCTATTTCCTGTTGCAATGGCATAAGGCAAAAACCAAAAACTGATCATTGCAGGAAAATTGAACGGTGCGATACACGCTGTAACACCCAATGGCTGACGAATCATAAATTCATCAATACCTGTTGCAACATTTTCTAAAAATTCGCTTTGCATCAACATGGGTGTAGCGCAAGCCACTTCTACATTTTCGATGGCACGTTGAATTTCGCCGGCAGATTCGGCCAATGTTTTGCCGCATTCCATTGTGATCAACCTGCTGATCTCATCTTTATTTTGTTCCAATAAAGTTTTTAATTTAAAAAGCGGTTGAATCCTTTTTAAAACAGAAATATTTTTCCATTCCAAATAAGCTTGTTGTGCCGCTGCTGCTGCCATCTCAACATCTTTTTGCGTATCGTCGCCATTAGGAACTTTTGCTAAAATCTCTTTTGTAGCGGGATTAACAACATCAATTGTTGTGTTGCTTTTACTGTTCACCCATTCACCGTTAATATAATTCTGCAATACATTCATGTGTGATTATTTTTATTTTTTAATAAATTTTCTGTGTTGATTTATTTTGTTTGAGTTTGTTATAAGCAGCCTGAACTTTTTTATTGGCAGATACTTCTGCAACTGGTACATCCCACCATGCAAAACCACCTACTCTTTGATCGCGGTCGGTTTCAACATAAATTACAGTTGTTGTTTTATTTTTCTTTGATTGTTCCAAAGCATTCTTCAGATCATCGATCGTCTTCGCCTGTAACACAATGGCACCAAGGCTTGCAGCATTGGCAGCAAAATCAACCGGTAAAAAATCGCCATCTAAATTTCCTGTCTTTTCATTGCGGTAGAGATATCTTGTTCCAAATCCATCAGTTCCTAATGATTCTGATAAACCACCGATACTTGCAAAACCATTATTGTTTAGAAGAACGATTGTAAGTTTTATTTTTTCCTGAATGGCGGTGATGATCTCCTGCGACATCATCAAATAACTTCCATCACCAATCATTACATAAACTTCTCTCGAAGGATCAGCCATCTTGGCGCCGAGACCACCGGCAATCTCATAACCCATACATGAATAACCATACTCCAAATGAAAACCTTTGGGATCTTTTGTCCTCCATAATTTATGCAGATCGCCGGGCAAACTACCTGCTGCGCAAACAACCATATCTTTATCTGCACTGCAAGAATTGACGGCACCAATCACTTCGCCCTGGCTTAACGGAACACCATGATTCAAATTATAAATAGCCGTTACTTCTTTATCCCATTGCTTATTATATTTTTCAATTTGTTTTGAATAAGTTGATGCAACCTTATGATCTTTCAACAACAAAATCAGTTCTTTTAAAATTTCTTTTGCATCGCCAATCACAGGAATGGCGGAATGTTTGAATGCATCAAATTCTGTTACATTGATATTGATGAACTGCACTTTTTTATTTTGAAATGCAGCTTCAGAGATAGTTGTAAAATCGCTGTAACGTGTGCCGATACCAATTACAACATCGGCAGTTGCGGCAATGGCGATTGCACCCGGTGTACCTGTAACGCCTGCTGCGCCTAAGTTTTGCGGCTCATCATAACGCAAACTTCCTTTGCCTGCATAGGTTTCAACAACAGGAATGCCGGTTGCATTCACTAACTTTTTTAATTCGTTTGTTGCTTCGCTGTAAATCACACCACCGCCTGCAACTATCAATGGTTTCTTTGCATTTTTAATTGCAGCAACAGCTTTTAATAATGATTGTTTATCGGGCCTGTTGCGTTGAATATGCCATACTCTTTTTTCAAAAAAACTTACCGGAAAATCATAAGCTTCTGCCTGCACATTTTGCGGAAGCGAAATAGTTACCGCTCCTGTTTCGGATGGAGAAGTTAATACACGCATTGCTTCGGGTAATGATGCAATGATTTGTTCCGGACGATTAATCCTGTCCCAATATTTTGATACAGGTTTAAAACAATCATTCACAGAAATATCCTGTGCTGCATTACTTTCCAACTGCTGCAATACGGGCGCCACTTCACGTGTAGAAAAAATATCGCCGGGCAATAACAAAACCGGAATGCGATTAACAGTTGCAGTTGCCGCACCCGTGATCATATTGGTTGCACCCGGGCCAATTGAAGTAGTGCAAACAAATGCGCCTAATCTGTTTTTTGTTTTTGCATAACCAATGGCAGTATGCACCATCGCCTGTTCATTCCTGCATTGATAATATTTGAACGATGGATATTGTTGCAATGCCTGCCCGATACCGGCAACATTGCCATGACCAAATATGCCGAAGCAACCTTTAAAAAACGGTTGTTCTTTCCCAGCTCTTTCTACAAACTGATTTTGTAAAAAAAGAATGATTGCTTGCGCTGTTGTTAATCTTTTAGTTTTTGCAGACATATTGATATATCTTTTTTTTGATTTTATTTTTTGTTTATAACCCACCTCTCGATGCAATCAATTCATCAATTTCTTTTTTGGTTGGCATATCGTTGGCACAACCGGGTTTTTGTACAACCCAAGCCCCGCTTGCGTTTCCCATCCTGCAGGATTTATACAGATCCAATCCGGTTAAATGGCCATAAATAAATCCGCTTGCAAAAGCATCACCAGCACCCAACACATTCAATACTTCAACAGGAAATCCGGGAACATCAACAGGCTTATCATTTTTTGTATAAATGGTTACACCATGCGATCCTTTTTTTACAATCAAAACTTTTACGCCTGTTTCAAGAATTATTTTAATGGCATCATCCAGGTTTCCTTTTATTTCGGGAGCAGATATTTGCTGATGTGCAATAGAAACCTGCGATGCATCCTGCAATGTTGCAGCAAGTATTTCTTCTTCGGTGCCGATCGCGATATCAACTTTCGGTAATAATGACCTTACCATCAATCCGAACGAACGGATATCATTCCACTGATCTGCCCTGAAATCTACATCCAGCAATACTTCTACGCCATTCTCTGCCGCCTGTTCAATTGCATAAAAAACAGCACTGCGTGATGGTTCTTTATTTAATGCCGTTGCCGATACTTCGAGCAAACGATAATTTTTTATGTTGGCAGCTTTTACATGATCGATGGTTATTTCACTGTCGGCACAATTATCACGATAATACACTAATGGAAAACAATCAGGTGGCTGAATACCCAATAACACCGCACTTGTTCTTGCATAGGGAATCCGTGGAATGAAAGATGTATTTACTTTTTCTTTCTTGAGAAAGTTTAAAATAAAATCTCCTGTTTTATCATTGCCCACCCCGGTTAACAAAGTTGTTTGCAAACCCAAACGTTGTGCACCAACTGCAATGTTTAAAGGCGATCCGCCAACAAAAGCATTGAAGCCTTTGATGTCAATAAAATCGGCTCCAATATTTTGAGAATATAAATCAATTGAAGAGCGCCCCATTGTTATAATATCCATGAAAATTATTTTAATGATTTTTATTTTGATTGATGATTCATTTCGGCTGTAACCATTGGTATGCGTGGATCTGATCCTTTCCATGAATTAAAAATCCATACATGATTGGGATCGGGCGTGTTTGCCAATGACTGATCGCTTCCTGCTAAAAAATTAAGATAATAACAATTGAATCCATGTTCTGCAACAACCGGATGATAACCTTTTGGAACAAGCACTGCATCGTTTGTTTTTACTTTCATCACTTCATCCAAGCTCCTGTCATCGGTATAGACCTGTTGAATGGCATGACCTTCAGGCTTATCTATTTTATAAAAATAAATTTCTTCCAGGCAAGCTTCCAGCACATTACCATTCGAATCTGTTTTTCTTTCATCATGCTTATGTGCCGGAAAAGAACTCCAATTACCTGAGGGGGTATATACTTCTACTGCTACTATTTTATCGCAACCAAAACCGGGTTCAATCAAACTATTAATTTGTCGTGTTGCATTATCGCCGCCACGAATTTCAATCGCCGCTTCTTCAGGTGTTTTAAATCTTGCAGGAAAATCTTTATCGGTTGCAACCCATGCATATCCAATATCCAACACATCGCTTGTTGCAGTTAACGTAAATGATGTGTGACGGGGCAAATACAAAGAATGCGCAATACCCGCAAACACAGAGCTGCGGCCGTTTTTAGTTTCCCAATTACCTTTATCGGTTGTCACTTTATAATTACCACTCAATAAAATAATTCCGTATTCATAATCACCTGTTTCGCCTTTCCATTCTTCACCGGCTTTCATTAAACGGGCTTCCATATTTAAATATTTCCAGCCTGCATCTTCCGATAATATTCTTTGATACACACCAAAATTTTTACCCGCTTCTCGCACCAATGGATATTTTTTGCTTCTATACATTTTATTGAATTGAAGATTTTATAATTGAAGATTTTCCTGTTGATCCTAACACATCAAATCGTTTACAAATAAATTCCTGATATGCTTCCATATATTTTTTTCCGGGAATAACCGGATCGAATAATTCGGGGGAGTTTGCAAAAAATTCGCGATGCACTCTTGTCCACAGCAATCTTAAATCTGTTGCAATATTTACTTTGCAAATACCATAAGCAATGGCTTTTTGTAATTCATCATCGGTAACACCCGATGCATCATCTTTTAAACGTCCGCCATACTTATTAATCAATGCCACTTCATTTTTATCAACCAAAGAACTGCCATGCAATACCAACGGAAAACCAGGCAATGCGTTTTGTATTTTTTGTAAGATATGAAACTGCAAACCCTTGCCACCACTGAATTTGTACGCGCCATGACTTGTGCCTACCGCAATGGCAAGACTATCACATCCAGTTCGTTCAACAAACTCTTTTGCCTGTTTGGGATTGGTGTAGAGCGCATCTTTATCTTCAATCGATAAATCATCTTCCACACCACTCAACACACCCAATTCGGATTCAACAACAATATTTTTTGCATGGGCTTTTTCAACAACAGTTTTTGTACGGATGATATTTTGTTCGAACGGATCGTGTGAAGCATCAATCATTACAGAAGTATATCCGTTTTCAATGGCATCAAACGCATGAGGTTCGGTTCCGTGATCGAGATGAATGGCATACAGCACTTCACGATAAACAGTTGCTGCCGATTGAATCATTCCCATCAACATTGCCGGTGTGGCATAGTTACGTGCAACGGGAGTAATTTGTACAATTACCGGCGATTGAGCTTTATTTGCAGCAGCAAACAAAGCAAGCACCTGTTCCATTGTAAAAACATTTACCGCAGCAATCGCATATTTGCCATAACAATGTTTATAAAAAATTTGAGGAGAAACAAGCATCGTTTATTTTATTTAAAAAAACACAACAGCATTTACCGGTTTTACTAAATCTTAAATAGATAAAAATTTATTTTAATTATTTTTATTTGAATAAAGTGATTTAGCAATTCCCATTTCCAATCCGCGCAATTCTGCAAGGCCACGTAAACGTCCTATGCCGGAATATCCCGGATTTGTTTTTTTGTTCAAATCGTCCAGCATCTGATGGCCATGATCGGGCCTCATCGGAATATTTACTTTTCTTTTTTGCATCACAGCAATTACTTCTTTCATCACTTCATACATATTTACATCGCCTTCCAAATGATTGTCTTCATAGAAATCGCCATATTCATTTCTTCTGGTGCTTCGCAAATGCAGGAAATTAATTCTATCACCAAACTGTTTCACCATTTTCGGCAAATCATTATCCGGCCGCACACCAAACGAACCTGTACAAAAACAAAGTCCATTTGAAACATTTGGAACAGCTTCAAACAATCTATTGATATCATCAGCAGTACTAACTATTCGCGGTAATCCCAAAATTGGATATGGCGGATCATCGGGATGAATCACTAATTTAATTCCAACTGAATCTGCAACTGGGCATATCTGTTGCAAAAAATAAATTAAATGAGAGCGAAGTTTATCAGCTTCAATATTTTTGTATGCATCAAGGGCCTGTTGAAATTGGTCTAATGTAAAACTCTCTTCACTGCCGGGTAATCCTGCAATGATATTTCTTTGCAGTTGGTTTTTTTCGGCATCACTCATTGCATCAAAACGCTCTTTTGCTCTTTTTAATTCTTCATCAGAATAATCAAACTCAGCTCCTTTGCGCTGCAACATAAACACATCAAAAGCAATGAATGCAGCTTTCTCGAAACGCAAAGCTTTAGAACCATCCGCAACCGTAAATGATAAATCTGTTCTTGTCCAATCCAGAACAGGCATAAAATTGTAAGTAATAGTTTTTATATCATTTGCAGCAAGAATTAATAAAGAATGTTTATAGTTTTCGATAAGTTGTATATAATTTCCGGTTTGCGTTTTAATGGATTCATGAACCGGCAAGCTTTCCACTACTTCCCAAGCAAGCCCCGCATTATTAATTATTTTTTTTCTTTTTGCAACTTCTTCAATCGTCCATAATTCTCCGTTTGGAATATGATGCAATGCAGTTACAACACCCGAACATCCTGCCTGTAAAATGTCAGTAAGTTGCACAGGATCGTTTGGTCCATACCAACGCATGGTTTGCTTCATACGATTCAAGCTATGATTTTCAACATTCATTCGTTAGTGTTTTTAAAAGAGTTGATCGGACTAAATTTTCTGTAAATCATTTTTATCAGCTATTTCTTATTCAGGATTTTCTGATAAGAAGTATCTGAAATGACAGATTTAATCTCCCAATAAAACTTCAGGAAACCTTTAAAATTAATTACACTGTTAAAGTGAGAAAAATGTTGTTACCAAATGCCAAAAAGGTAAACTTTATTTACGAAACCATTTTCGTAAATGCACTTATTTGAAGCCCTATGAATTAATTTTTAAAGGATGTTTGTCTTTCAGAAAAAAGATTGTGCGGGAAAAAATAATCCGGTTAAGTTTTGTGTCCAACCGGATTAAGTTCAAAATAAATTATTGGATGAATTAATTATAACTATACTGATGCGTTTTTAAATGAATTTAAAATTTTCTTTTGCAAAATGATTGTATTTTTCGCGGTTGAAAACATAATAGAAAGATCCTTTTTTTGATGTTTCTTTATCTTTCTCTTTTAATTTTTCCAACACGCCAAGGGATAGGATTTTTTTAGTAAAATTTCTTTTATCAAAAACAGTTTCATAAATGGCTTCGTACAATGCTTGTAATTGCTGAAGTGTAAACTTATCGGGCAATAAAGCAAATCCTATCGGCTGACGGGAAACTTTCTGTCTTAACCTTGACTTAGCAATTTTTATCATTTGCTTATGATCAAATACTAA
>JAGWPQ010000415.1 GCA_028877045.1 Bacteroidota bacterium
CCGCAGGTTTGGGCATGGAAAGAAAATCGTGTTAAAAAAATGAAACGCGATATCGATAAAATGCTCGTCATCCTTCCTTTCGAAAAAGGTTATTTTAAAAATAAATGGAACTGGCATGTGGAATATGTTGGACATCCATTGGTTGAAGTAGTTGAAAAGAGTCGGGAGTCAGGAGTTAGGAGTCTGGAGTTTGGCGAAGAAAAAATCATTGCGTTGTTGCCGGGAAGTAGAAAACAAGAAATTGCAAAGAAACTTCCCATCATGCTGGGTGTTGCAAAAGCATTTCCTGATTACAAATTTATAGTTGCTAAATCCCCGGGATTGGAAGATAGTTTCTACGAAGAATTTTTCAACTCCCCTTCAGGGGTCGGGGGTAACATCTCTTCGGTAAAAAATGATACTTACAATTTATTGTTGAAAAGCAAAGCAGCATTGGTTACCAGCGGAACAGCAACTTTAGAGACTGCTTTGTTTGCTGTGCCCGAAGTGGTTTGTTATAAAGCCGGAACCTTGAGTTACGAAATTGGCAAACGTTTGGTGAATGTGAAATTTATTTCGTTGGTTAATTTAATAATGGATAAGTTGGTGGTGAAAGAATTAATTCAGCAAGACCTTACCACAAAAAATTTAATTACCGAACTCAACGAATTATTAACAAATAAAGAAAGGCAGCAACAATTACAAAAAGATTATGCCGATCTGAAAAATATTTTATCTGCCGGTGGCCATGCTTCTTCCAATGCCGCAAAAAGTATTTACGAGTTTATAAAAAAATAGCTGCGGGTTTTTAGCGATGAGCTATGAACCTTTGCTCGAAGCTCATGGCTCGCTCCTCATAGCCCAGAACGTACAAGAGTGCGACGCAACATAAGCTGCACAAAGATTTGCAGCCAGTAACAAAAAATTATTTTTTAATCAAGGGAAGTATTACCAATTTAAAAAGCATGATCAGCAGTGCGATTAAAAACAAAAAAATAGAAATACGATTCATGCCATGCATGTATTTTGTGTATTGATTTCTTTCAACATTTGCATCTCTTTTTTTAATGTAGAGATATTCGAGAATTTGTTTAAAGAAGCTGCGCATACAACTATTAATTAGTTATTTTTTTCAACCACACACTTAAATGTTCGGTGATCTGCTTGGTTTCGATAATAAAACCATCGTGACCGTAAGCCGAATCGATTTCCATCAAAGTGGCATTGGGCATGTGTTGTACCATGAAACGTTGCTCGTCCAACGGGCAAAGAATATCGCTGTGAATGCCGATAATAAATGTTGGCTGCGTGATGGATTCCAATGCCTTAATTAAATCGCCGCCGCGTTTCCGGCCGAGATGATGACTGTCCATCGCTTTCGTTAACAACCAATAACTGTAGGCATTAAAACGTTTCACTAATTTATCGCCCTGATAAATGATGTAAGAAGAAACACGAAAATCATCGATCTTTTCTGGATCGGGATCGGTTTGCTTTTCCTGATAAATTCCATAGTTCCTGTACGTCAACATACCGATGGCACGTGCCGCTTTCAATCCTTTAGAACCTGCATCGGGCCTGTGTTCCATCCATGTTGCATCTGCTTCAATGGCTAATCTTTGTGCGGTATGCACGGCAACACCCCATGCACTTTCGGATGGAGAAGTAGCGATCAGAAAAATATTTTTTATCATTTCTTTTTCCATCATCGCCCATTCAAGCACCTGGTAACCGCCCATGCTTCCGCCAATCAATAAATAAATATTTTTAATGCCAAGATGTTGACGCAATAAAATATGTGCGTTCACCATATCGCGAATGGTGATAGATGGAAAATCGGAATAATATGGTTGATTGGTTTTGGGGTTGATGCTTAACGGGCCGGTTGTTCCGTAACAGGAGCCTAAAATATTGGCACCAATAATAAAATGTTCATCGGGATTAATGATACAATCCTTGCCCATCAAGCCTTTCCACCAATCGGCAGGATCGGCATTTGCAGTAAGTGCATGGCAAACCCAAACAACATTAGAACCATCGGCATTCAATTGCCCGTGCGTTTGATAGGCAATGGTAATGCCCTGCAATGTTTTGCCATTCTCTAAAACAAAATCCTCATTATAATTAAAAAACTTCATCTAATCATTTCGTATTTCGGCAGCAAAATAACTGAATGCATCAATTACATTTGCATAAATCTTTAAAAATGATAAAAATTGAAGTAAATCGTGTGGATGATGCCTATGCTTTTGAAGGTAAAGACAGCAGCAGGCATACTGTTCGCATTGACGGAGCAGTAGAAATTGGCGGGCATAATTCGGGCATTCGTCCTATGCAATTATTATTGATGAGTTTGGGAGGATGTAGTGGCATTGATATTGTTTCGATCTTAAAAAAACAAAGACAGGAAGTAACAAATTTTAATATTTCTATCGAAGGAGAACGTGAGCAAGGCAAAGAACCTGCTTTGTGGAAACAAGTGAATGTTGTTTTTAAATTTTCAGGAAATGTTGATGCAGACAAAGCAAAAAAAGCCTGTGCATTATCGATCGATAAATATTGTTCGGTTGCCGCAACATTAAGGGCAGCGGGATGTGTGGTGAATTGGAGTGTTGAGGTGAGTTGATAGTTCATAGGTGATAAATCATAGTAAAATCAATTCGTGTAATTCGTAAAAATTCGTGTAATAAAATATTAAATGAAAAACTAAAAAAAGAAAAACTAAATCGTTCAGAGAAAAGACAAAATAATATTTTTCAGCATCTGAAATTTTCAACAAGTAATTCGTGTAATAAAAAATATCATGCAAGAACAAAATAAAATAACTAAAGCCATCCGCATTCAAACAGAAAGAACAAACGAAATGGAACATAGCACTCCTATGTTTTTAACCAGCAGTTTCTGTTTCGATAATGCAGAAGAAATGCGTGCTGCATTTGCAGATGAAAGCGATGATAATATTTACAGTCGCTTCAGTAATCCGTCGGTGCAGGAATTTATTGATAAGATGTGTGCACTCGAAGGCGCTGAAAGCGGCTATGCCACTGCATCGGGCATGAGTGCCGTATTTGGTTCGTTCATGGCATTGATGAAACAAGGCGATCACTTGTTGGCCTGCAATTCTATTTTTGGAAGTACGCACACGGTCATTTCAAAGTATCTGCCAAAATTTGGTATCGAACATTCATACATCAGCGCCACTGCCACAGAGGCTGAATGGGAAGCAGCCATCAAACCAAATACAAAAATGATCTATCTCGAATCTCCAACCAACCCGGGATTGGATATTTTGGATATTGAGATGATCGCAAAACTTTCCAAAAAACATAAGATCATTTTAAACGTTGATAATTGTTTTGCAACGCCCATCAATCAAACGCCCATTGCATTGGG
Organism: Bacteroidota bacterium; assembly: GCA_028877045.1. Taxonomy (GTDB): domain Bacteria; phylum Bacteroidota; class Bacteroidia; order Chitinophagales; family Chitinophagaceae; genus CAIQDX01. The sequence continues at coordinate 3,373 of JAGWPQ010000415.1, forward strand.
TGCTGATATTGTAATTCATTCAGCAACAAAATGGCTC
>JAGWPQ010000416.1 GCA_028877045.1 Bacteroidota bacterium
AAGTACTTTTAATAAAGAGTTCGATGGCTTTTTAAAATACCGCATTCTGCGCCAGTCAACAGGCAAAAGAAGTTTTCCTTTTTCAGTTAGCTATGCCGGAACAGCTATTCTGCAATCGCTGAAACCTGCACCAACAACATATCCTATCAATCAAACGGATCATTATTTTTTCGTTCATCAATTAATTATTGCACGAAAATTCAACGACTATTTTTCGCTGCAATTGGTACCAACATTGGTGCATTATAATATTGTTCCGTTAGCAACAGAGCCAAACGATCTATATTCTGTGGGCGTTGGTTTTCGCCAAAGGATTTCGAAACGTGTAAATTTAACCGGCGAATATTATTATCAGCTTAATCCGATAACAGGTAATTATAATTCTTTATCGTTGGGATTTGATATCGAAACCGGCGGTCACGTATTTCAATTACATTTCACCAACTCAACCGGTATCAATGAAAAAAGTTTTATTTCAGAAACAACCGGACAATGGAGCAATGGCGATATCCATTTCGGATTCAACATTTCAAGGGTTTTTACGATCGTAAAACCTAAGGCGATGGCAAACGCAAAATGGTAACCTCTAAATAAAAAAATTATGAAAAAGAAAATAATCTTATCGACACTTGCTGTTTTTGTTACAGCAATACTTGCAGTTTGGTTCTTTGTGTTTTTTAAACCAACACATTTTAAAAGAGACGTCGCCGACGAAAAAGGAATTGTTGTTTCTGCAAAAGATATTGTAAAAGAATTTCAAACCAACGAAGCGGCTTCCAATAAAAAATACATCAACAATGCTGTTGAAATTACAGGCGAAGTTACCGATGTTAAAAAAGACCAAACCGGCAAAACAACCCTCGTAATAAAAAGCGACGATGCTTTTTCGAACGTGTTTGTTACCTTAAAACAATCCGATAAACAACCGCAAACAGGCTCTGCCATTACCATCAAAGGTATATGCACAGGCTTTCTCAGCGATGTGGTGGTCATCGATGCCATCATCACAAAATAATTTTCCGTTATTGATAAATTTTTTTAGTTCGCTATAACTATTAACAAAAAACAAAGAGCTTACTTTTGAAAAAAAGTAAGCTCATGTTTTTTAAACTGGTTAAGGATCTGCCCTGGATGTTTGTTATTGCAATTTTAATTTGGCTCGCGGTTTTAATTTTATTTTTCAGAAACAATAAAACAAAAAACGTTTCATTCCTTAAAAAACATGTCACTACCTTTTTCGCAATTCTCATTGCATTGATTTTTACCATCGCCGATATCTGGATCTTCGTTCAATATATCCCAACTCATTTCCGCAAAAATCAAACTGTTGAACAAACCTTATCAACAGCCGATCTTTTAAATGATGTTCAACCCGCCGATACGTCAACAAAAAAAATAATCACAACAAATAAAAAAGATTCTGCTGCTCATAAAATTGCCGAAGCAAAACCTGCTGCCATCATTTATTCAACCAACAAAGCAAGCATCCGTTTCTTCTCCAGCACATCCGAAGAAGATATTGAAGCCACCAACAATCAAACCGCAAGTGCATTAAATAATCAAACCGGTGACCTGCGTTTTGTGGCATTGATAAAAAGTTTCCGTTTCGAAAACGAATTAATGCAGGATCATTTCAATGAGAAAGATTACATGAACAGCGACGCATTTCCCAAAAGCGAATTCAAAGGAAAGATCACCAACATCAACAGCATCAATTTTTCGAAAGACTCATCCTACAATGTAACGGCAACGGGCAGTTTAACCATTCACGGCGTTACAAAAAAAATAACTGCTCCCGGAACATTAACCATCGCTCATCAAAAAATAAATCTTAAAAGTGTTTTCAAAATAAACAGGATCGATTACGGCATCACATCCGACGAAGTTGGCGATACACTGGAAATTACGGTTATCGCAACATACAATTAATATCAATCTTTGGTAAATCAGTCGCAGCCTGTTATTTTTGCATCCGCAGGCTGATTTGTTTATTGTTCGGCCTGTTCTAAAAATCGAACTAATAAACGTTGTCGAAGTATCTCAATTTTCACATACTCTCTCAAACGTTTTAGTTTTTATTTTTTTTGAAGCCGGCAATTGTAACGCTATTTAACTTTCGTTGCGTCGCACTCTTCAACGTTCAAAACAATACTCTGCATTTTTCGCAATAAAAATATTTGTTATGAACATCAGAAAAGAATTAGAAAAAAGAATACTCATCATAGATGGTGCAATGGGCACCATGATCCAGCGGCATAAATTAACCGAAGCCGATTATCGCGGCGAACGTTTTAAAGATTGGCATACCGATGTTAAAGGCAATAACGATCTGTTAAGCATCACGCAGCCCGAAATAATTATCGGCATTCATAAATTATATCTCGAAGCCGGCGCTGATATCATTGAAACCAATACTTTCAGCAGTACCGTTATTGCGCAAGCCGATTATGATATGCAATCACTCGCTTACGAATTAAATGTTGCTTCAGCAAAATGTGCACGTGCTGCAATTGATCAATTCTACGGAAATCAAAAATCTCAAATTTCAAATCTCAAATTCGTTGCCGGTGCAATTGGCCCTTTAAATAAAACATTAAGCTTATCACCCGATGTAAATAATCCCGGTTACCGCGCCGTAACTTTTGATGAAGTTGCCCATGCATATTATACTCAGATCAGCGGATTGGTTGATGGCGGTGTTGACCTTTTATTAATTGAAACAATTTTTGATACGTTAAATGCAAAAGCTGCCATCTTCGCCATCAAAAAATATTTCAGAGATACAAAGAAAGAAGAATTACCGATCATGATCAGTGGCACTATCACCGATGCAAGCGGCAGAACATTAAGCGGACAAACACTTGAAGCATTTTATACTTCGGTCATGCACGCTAAACCATTAAGTGTTGGATTGAATTGTGCGCTCGGCGCCGCTGAAATGCGCAGCCACATTGAAGAACTGAGTGAGATCGCTTCATGTTATACATCGGCATATCCCAATGCAGGATTACCAAATGCCATGGGCGAATATGACGAACAACCACATCAAACCGCACACTTTATCGAAGAGTGGGCAAAAGAAGGTTTTGTAAATATTGTTGGCGGATGTTGCGGCACCACACCCGATCATATTAAACATATTGCAGAGCATGTAAAAAATATTCAACCAAGAAATTTACCGATTTTAGAAAAAGAGTTGGCATAATTAATTAAGAGAAATGAACAACATCAAACCATACTTACGCTTATCAGGATTAGAACCTTTGATCATTCGCCCCGAAACAAATTTTGTAAATGTTGGCGAACGTACCAATGTAACCGGTTCAAAAAAGTTTGCACGTCTCATCCGTGAAAATAAATACGAAGAAGCTTTATCAGTTGCACGCCAACAGGTAGAAAGTGGCGCACAAGTTTTGGATGTAAACATGGATGATGCATTGTTGGATGGTGTTCAGGCGATGACAACATTTTTGAATCTGTTGCAGGCAGAGCCTGATATTGCGAAGATTCCCATCATGATCGACTCTTCAAAATTTTCTATCATCGAAGCCGGATTAAAATGTGTGCAGGGAAGATGTATCGTGAATTCTATTTCGATGAAGGAAGGAGAAGAAAAATTCATTGAACAGGCATTTACTTGTAAAGCTTATGGCGCTGCCGTAATTGTAATGGCTTTTGATGAAGTTGGTCAAGCCGATACCAAACAACGAAAAATAGAAATTTGCAAAAGAGCTTATAAAATTTTAACCGAACAGGTTGGTTACGATCCGCAGGATATTATTTTCGATCCAAACATTTTTGCAGTTGCAACGGGTATCGAAGAACATAATAATTATGCCGTTGATTTTATTGAAGCCACGAGAGAAATAAAAAGATCAATGCCGCTGACAAAAGTGAGTGGTGGTGTTTCGAATGTTTCATTTTCTTTTCGCGGCAACGATCATGTTCGCGAAGCCATTCATTCTGTATTCTTATACTATGCCATCAAAGCCGGAATGGATATGGGTATTGTGAATGCAGGTCAGTTGGTTGTGTACGATGAAATTGAACCAACACTTCGCCAGTTATGCGAAGATGTTTTATTGAATAAAAACAACGACAACAACGAAGCAACAGAAAAATTAATTGCATTTGCCGAAACCGTAAAGGCAAAAGGCAAAGTTGAAGTTAAAGATGAAGCATGGCGCAACAGCAGTGTGGAAGAGCGTTTGAAGCATTCGTTGGTGAACGGCATCACCGATTATATTGATGCCGATACTGAAGAAGCAAGATTAAAATATCCAAAACCATTGGATGTTATTGAAGGTCCGTTGATGGATGGAATGAATGTGGTGGGTGATTTGTTTGGCGCAGGAAAAATGTTTTTACCACAGGTAGTGAAGAGTGCAAGAGTGATGAAAAAAAGTGTAGCGGTTTTAACTCCATTTATCGAACAGGAAAAAGAAGACAGAAAACAAGCACATCTTGCTGCCGGAACAATTAATGAAGAAACTGCCGGTGCTGCAAAAATTTTATTGGCAACAGTAAAAGGCGATGTGCACGATATTGGAAAAAATATTGTTGGTGTTGTGTTGGGATGTAATGGTTACGATATTGTTGATCTGGGCGTGATGGTTCCTGCAGATAAAATTTTAGATGCTGCGATAAAAGAAAAAGCCGACATCATTGGATTGAGCGGATTAATTACCCCATCGCTTGATGAAATGGTACACATTGCACGAGAAATGAAACGCAGAGGCATGACACTGCCTTTGATGATCGGCGGTGCAACCACTTCCAGAATGCACACGGCAGTAAGGATTGCGCCTGAATATGAAAATGGTGTGGTGTATGTTTTAGATGCATCGAGAAGTGTAACTGTTGCAGGTTCTTTGTTGAACAAAGAATTGAAAGAAGATTTTTTGAAAGAAACAAATAAAGAATACATAAAACTGAAAAGCAATTTCGACAGCAAAAAATCTGTAAAAAATTATTTGTCTTACGAAGATGCAAAGAAGAATAAAGTAAAGATCGATTGGAGCAACTACACTCCTGTTGCGCCAACATTTACCGGCACAAAAGTTTTTGATGATTTTGATTTGAATGAATTGCGAAGCTTCATCGACTGGAAACCTTTTTTCATTGCATGGGAAATGCACGGCAACTTTCCTGAAATATTAACTGATGCTGTTGTTGGAAAAGAATCGACAAAATTATTTAATGATGCCAATGCTTTATTGGATAAGATCATCAAAGAAAAATGGTTGACAGCAAAAGGAACCATTGGTTTTTGGGAAGCTGCAAGTGATGGCGATGAAGTAGAAGTAAAAAATGAAAAGTCGAATGTGAAGTTGCAATTTTTGAGACAGCAAATTCAAAAAGCAAAAGAGCAACCGAATATTAGTTTAGCAGATTTTATCAAACCCGCGTCCACTTTCGACTCCAGACTCCAGACTCCAGACTATATTGGTGCGTTTGCAGTAACCATTCATGGTATTGAAAAACACATCAAAGCATTTGAAGCCAATCATGATGATTATAATAAAATAATATTGCAGGCATTGGCCGATCGTTTGGCAGAAGCATTTGCAGAAGCATTGCATCAAAAAACAAGAAAAGAATTTTGGGGTTATGTGAAAGATGAAAATTTGTCGAGCGAAGATCTGATCCACGAAAAATATCAGGGCATTCGCCCGGCACCGGGTTATCCTGCTTGTCCCGATCATACCGAAAAATATAAATTATTCGGTTTGCTGAATGCCACCGAAACGATTGGCGTCACACTAACTGAAAGTCTTGCCATGTATCCTGCATCATCGGTTTGCGGTTGGTATTTTTCGCATCCGCAAAGTCAATATTTTGGTGTTGGGAAAATTTCAAAAGATCAATTGGAAGATTATGCCAAA
>JAGWPQ010000417.1 GCA_028877045.1 Bacteroidota bacterium
TCATAAATTGTAAGCAGTTCTCCTCTTGAAAAATATAATCCGTAGTTACATGCTTTAGGTTTTGTTTTAGGAGCATGAAAGGGAACAACTATAGTTTCGAAGTTGGCCGGAAAATCCAAATCACGTACGGCATTCAGCGTTTTATCATCATCTTCTTCGATCAGTAATTTTACATCGAGTTTAGCTCTCGGATAATCAAGGCTTCGCAAATTCCAGATCAATTTACGGATCAACTTATCTTCTTTATAAACTGGCAACAAAATAGTATACACCGGCAATGATGCCTCATCCGATTTTTTTACATCAGCTTTCGAAACTGCTTCATGCAATTCGGACATAGATCCTCTCAGCGCCAGATACAATTTGAATACGATGGAAAACAAGAAAAACGCACTCGACAAAAGATTCAATACAATTACTGTGGGAGAAAAAAACAAAATCAGCATCACAATATTCAATGCAACAAATCCAAACAAAAATATTAATTGTGCGTTTGTAAAAGTTACAAGGCCCGAACTGGCTGCATCTTTACGCATTAAACTGAATACCGCTTCTTTTACATAAAATTCTCCGCGTGTTTTATGTGCCAGCCATGTAATATCCAGATCAGATGCTGCTACAAACCTGATCTTCATTCTGAATTTTACAAACAAGCTGTTCATCAGTTTTTCATCGAAGGGATCGGCAACTGCAACCAATAAAGTTCCGTCGGCTTCTTTCCGTAAAGGGATGTATAAAAAGGAATTCAGGTGCTGGATATCGCATTGATGAATGAACACATCATCCATTTCTTCTTTACGAACATCGATCAGCGGATAATTTTCTTTCTCTAAAAAAGCCACATAATTTTTACGTGTAAGAAATCCAAAGTTCAACGCCGCTTTAATAGGTGCATAACTATACATTTCGGCAATAGCCTCAACCTCATCTAATTTTTCGTTTGAAAAAAAATCAGATTCTGTCATCTTATGTAATCCGCACCGGGTCATAGTCTTATTGTTTTATACTGCAACTGATATTTCCTGTTTATCCAAAATTTCTCTTTCAGTTATTATACTATTTCCTGTGATTTACGAACCCTGTTTCTTACTAATAAGAATGCGATTAATACCAATCCCAATAAAATAAATAACAATAAATATTTATAGCTTTCCCAGAAGATGGCTAATTTATTTTTTTCTCCGCGATAAGAAACCGAGTTAGAATCTTCAGGCATTTTAAAGAAATATTTACTGATTCCATTACTATTGGCAATTAAAACATTGCTTTCAATTTCGGTTAACTGAGTACTTAAATTTTTAATTACGCTTTCGAATGCATCCTTACGACTGCTGTCGCCCAGAGATGTAACCAATAAAACGGTATTTCCTTTTTCTCTGAAAATCTGGGCCATGCCGCTGTTTGAAAAATCATTTATTGAATAGGTCAACACATTTTTGCTGTCTTTATACAATTGAAAATCTTTGTCGTATTGTACAGGCAAATTTGTAAAGCTCTTTACGAAGGGATCGTTCTTTTGCAGCAAAGCAATCAAATTAAATCCACGCAAATCATCCAAAGTAGTTTTATCGGCAGCTACTAATTGCGGAATAATTAATTTATTGAAATCACTTTTGATGGGTGAATTCAATTGATATAAAATCTCTCCAACCGATGAAACTATATTTGAACCAAATAAAGATGGCGAAACAATTATTTTAGACGGAACTTTTCTAAACTCTGCAGGAAAATTGAAGAAGCTGTAAAACTTATTTTCTCTTTCGCCGCTAAAAGTAAGTGTCGAACTTTTTACATTTACAAATGCAAAGAAATTACTGAACCCATCCTTACAAATATTTGTACCGGGATGAAATCTGAACTCAACTTCCAAAGAATTAAATTTACTCAACAGGTAAGGTTTTAGATCAATGTCATCAATAAAATTTGTACGGTCCATTAATGAGGCATTGAAAATCAAATTTTGGTTGAGATAAATATTTAAGAAGCCCCTGTCGTCTGGTTTCAAAACAGAAAAATAACTTTCTAAATGAAACGTAAGTCTGTTGGGAATTGCATTAAACTCGCTTAAAGAGAAATTATATTTTTGTCTTAATCCTCCAATGCCTTCCATCAATACCGGAGTTCCTCCAATTTCTTCTAATGCTGTAATCAGCGGAGATGGATTATCGACCGAAACATTACTTGGAACCCCTTCATTAATTAACATTCGATCCGAAAATGCACCGCTGATCCTTTTGTTGCTGGCCAAAGTGTTGATGGCTTTTTTATATCCTACAGCATCAGCACCTGTAACCACCAATACCAATTTGGATATTGAACCAACGTTAACCCTTGCCATCATTATTAAACCTTGCCCCTGAGCCAAAGAGGGAATTACTTGTTTTACAGCTAAAGGCAATTTATCGGCAACACCCGTTATGATGCCACTTGGAACTGTATCCTGACTGTATGTTCCGGTATAAATTTCTTGATTTGTTGCTCCAGTACCTTGTTTTAATAAAGTATAAATAATTCCGCCGCAGGTTAAATCATCAAGATCGGCGTTAACCGGGGTATAAACAGAATTAAATTCCTCTATCCATTCTTTAATGCTGCGTTTATATGTAAAAACTTCATTACTGTTGAATGAAAGGTATGATGAATTTTTAACTGCGATCCAACATGCAGGATTATCAACATCTTTACAATATTCATCACCGATACTCATTTTCGCCGAAACCTTTAATTTAACGAATCGTGCATCCGGCTGTAAATACTTTTTATTCATCGGTACAACAATTGTAAACATCGTATCAACCGGTGAAGCAACAATTCTTTGTGTAAATACAGGCTCATCTTTTAAATAAACAATCACCATCGAATTGTTTGGATTCAATACTTGCGATGCACGAATATTAATTACGATCTTGCTTTGGTCAACATTATCATCCGGTTTTATTTTTAAAAAGTAGCTGAGCGATCCGGTAATACCAATAATAGATGCATCATCATATCCCATAGATTCAAGTGTACGCTGTGATTGAGAAAACACAGCACCAACACCACTTAGCAATGCAACCAAAAAAAGCAAAAATTTAGATTTCATAATGTTACAATTTATAATTGGGTACAGTTAAATTCAATTCTATAATAATTATGAGTAGATTCATTACTATTATAAGTAAATATGCCACCCATTGTTTCTGTCAATTTTTTTGCAACCGAAAATCCCATTTCCGAATCGTTTTGTACCGATTCTTTTAATGATCGGTATGGTTGTAATTTATTAAACAGTTCATTCATCTTTGCTATTCCAACCAATTTACCGATATTAATTACTTCAATCACACATTTATCCTGCAGCCTGTTTGTATGCACCGTTAATATCGAGCCTGTTTCAGCATATTTAATTGCATTTGTCAATAATTTAAACAATACCTGACTGAGAAATAACTTGTCTAAATAAACTATTATCGGTGAAGCCGATAAATGCAATTGCAAATTTATTTGCCTTATTTGTGCTGCATCTGCAGTGTCTAAAACTGCCTGTTCTACAAAAGGGCTGATATCAAAATTTTCTTGTGTGAACTGAACTTTGGCTTCATCCCTGTCGGCAGATGCTGCAAGTTTTTCAGATAGATAATTGAGTTTTTCGTTGCCGGTGCTGATGTAATTTAGTATTTCTTTTTGCTCGGCGCTTAGGTTATCCGATTTGTTTTTCAACAGGTCTAACGACATCTGAATGGACCCGGTAAAATTCCTGAAATCGTGCAACATAATATTGAGTGTGTTGTGACGATAATCGTTCAACACTTTCAATTTTCTGTTGGCATCTTCTATCACATATTTTTGATCATTGATTTTTTCGTTCTGCTCCAGCATCCGGTTATTGGCCTCATCAATTAAAA
>JAGWPQ010000418.1 GCA_028877045.1 Bacteroidota bacterium
CTATATATATGAACAATTTTTATCAGGCAAAATTGAAGAATGAAGCGAACAGTGAATTACTCGTGGAAGGAATTGCCGGGCAAGTAAAAGCAGAAATAAAAAGTAATCGTTATGATAAAAACAATAACAGTGTAATACTTTCTGATGCACAGGTTTTTGCTGCGAAAGAGCTGATAAAATATTATAATCAAAAATTCACCAATGCATCTTCTGCCGGTGCATTTAAACCATCGGGTTATATTATTGATCCGGCAGAAATAAAATCACTAACAGCTTTTTTCTTTTGGGGTTCATGGGTTTGCGGCGTAAACAGGCCTGGAGAAAATTATAGCTATACACATAACTGGCCTTATGATCTTGCAGCAGGTAATACACCCAGTGCTGCTATTATTTTGTGGAGTATTATCGGTTCATTGGGATTGATAATCGGATTAGGTATTGTTTTATATTATCATGGGAAACTGGATAAACTTAATGACGAGGTTTATACAAACAATGCCCGACCTTTTATGACACGTCGCGATATACAAGACTTCCAGCCCGATGCTATTCAAAAAGCTACTTATAAATTCTTTTATGTTGCAATTATACTTTTTGGTGTACAGGTTTTAGCAGGCATATTAACGGTACATGATTTTGTAGGACTGGTTAATTTATTTGGATTTAATATTTCCAAAACATTTCCAATAACTGTAACAAGAAGCTGGCATGTACAATTATCCATTCTATGGATATCAGCCTGCTGGATAGGAGCTTCGTTTTTCATGATGTCGCTTGTTTCTCCCAACCAATCAAAAAAACAAGTTGTATCGATCAATATTATTTTTTGGCTTACTGTATTATTAGTTGCGGGTTCTTTTGCAGGTATGTTTTTAGGACCCAAAGGTTTTTTAGGAAAGAACTGGTATTGGCTGGGTCACCAGGGATGGGAATATGTAGAGCTTGGAAAATTGTGGCAAATAATACTTGGTGTAGTATTTATCGTATGGGCAATAACAATTTACCGAGGTATTAAACCGGTCATGAAAATGAAACAACCCTGGGCACTACCCAACTGGTTGGTGTATGCAACATTCAGTATTATTTTATTATTGATCTCAGGTTTTATTGCAACGCCTAAAACTAATTTTGTAATTGCAGATTTCTGGCGCTGGATGGTGGTACATATGTGGGCTGAAGCATTCTTTGAAGTGTTCACCACAGTATTGATTGGTTACTTTATGGTTGTGATGGGTCTGGTAAGCAAACAGGCTGTTATCCGTGTTATTTATTTAGCTACATTATTATTTCTTGGTTCGGGACTGCTTGGCATATCACATAATTTTTATTGGAACGGAAAGCCGGTTTTCACAATGGCTCTTGGATCAGTTTTTTCAACATTGCAGGTGATACCGCTTGTATTGCTTACACTGGAGGCATGGCGATTCAGTAAACTTCCGCAAATTCTTGAACGAGGGAATGGAGTAAATGTTGATTTTGATAAACGATTTGGATTTTCGGAAGTGTTTTTGTTTCTGGTGGCAGTAAATTTCTGGAATTTTTTTGGTGCAGGTGTATTAGGTTTTATCATCAATCTTCCTATCGCTAATTATTATGAGCATGGTACTTATTTAACCGTTAACCACGGACACGCTGCATTAATGGGGGTGTATGGTAACCTTGCACTGGCTGCTGTTTTATTTTGTTGCCA
>JAGWPQ010000419.1 GCA_028877045.1 Bacteroidota bacterium
CCGCCAACACTGCTTACAATTGTATTTTTTATTTGATCAACCGATTTATAATCACCGCTTGTTTTTACATTAAAACGTTTGGTGCCCATGTCGATGCTGCCACCGGGAATATTTACATTTTCGCTTTGCAATGCACCAATCACACGGTTCAATCCAATTTTAAACTGCGCCATTTTTTCCAGATTCAAACTCACCCTGACCTGTTGTTGCGGAAATGCCCAATTGTCAACGTTCTTTAATGTTTTTATTTTTTCTAAGCGCTCTTTTAATTTTTTGCTCCATTCCTCCAAATCCTTGTAGGGCATGGTTTCGCTCATGAGTGCCACCTGCGAAATATTTACATCGCTTGGCGAAAATTTAGTGATGGTCAGGCTTAAAATATCCTGCGGCAATTTTGTTTTTAATGCATCAATTTCGCGTACCACATCCTGATATTTTTTATCGGGATCGGAACTGTATTTGAATTCAACTCTGATAAAAGCAAGACCGTCGTCGATCTTTGTTACGATGCGTTTTACATCATCCAGTTCATTAAATTTTTTCTCGATCGGATCAACAACTAATTGTTCCATGTCCTTCGGACTCGTTCCGGGATAGATCACCACTGCAAAAAAACTCGGTGCCTGAAAATCGGGATCTTCACCACGCGGCATGTGCAACAAAGAATTTATTCCCAATGCCACCAGCATCACAAAAATGATAAGCGTGAACTGATAATTTTTTACCGAGAAGTCAGTTATTTTCATCTGTATAATTTTATTGTTTTTATTGTACCGGCTTCAACACTTTCATCAACGCCGGTTGCGTCGCACTCTTGTACGTTCAGTACTTTATTCAGCTTTTATCGCGTCCATATTTCTGTTCTGCCAAACATCGAAAAGCCAATGTAGCCGCGAACTTCAAGCGTTTTATTATCTCTCAGTTTAATAACACACGAATACGTTTTGCCATTGTTGGGATCATAAATAGTTCCATCTTCCCATTTATCTTTTCCGTTGAAAACAAAATTTTTTAAGATAACAATTCCAAGTAACTCTCTGCTGCGCAAAGAAGCATCGGGATTTTTATCATCCTTTCTGCCGGTAGTTTTTCCCCAATTAATTTTCCCGGAATATTTATTGCCCTCTTTATAAATTAAAATTTTAGCGTCTTTTGGAGCAGTCAGCCATTCGCCCGTAATAATATCTGCAATTGACTTTTGGGCCATTGCAGCAGTTGCTGAAATAAAAAGAACAAGAATTAATGAGCATACTTTTTTCATAGAATTTTTTTTATTGAGGTTAATTTTATTGTGCAATTTTTACAGTTGAAGTTTCGGTCAAATAACTAACACCGTCGGTTATTACTTCGTTTATATTTTCCAATCCGCGGCTGATGGCAACTTTATCATTGTTGATAAACGCAATTTTTACTGCAACTTTCTTTACTGTTTTTTTATCATCATTCAATACAAAGACAAAACCTTTTTTATCATCGGCTTCGGCCAACGCTTCAATAGGTATCAGCTTCAAAGCTTTTACAGTTGCGGCTTTCAACTGCACAGTTGCAAATAAACCTGATGCAAATCTTTCACCACCAGGCAACACCTTCACTTCAATTTCATACGTGTTGCTGTACGGATCAGCACTCTCTGCTTTCTTTGAAATAAATCCTTTAAATGTTTTGTTGGGATATGCATCAATCACAACCGAAGCAGCATCATCTTTTTTTAATACACTCCAGTCTTTATCAGCAACA
>JAGWPQ010000420.1 GCA_028877045.1 Bacteroidota bacterium
AATTATGCCACCACTCGTTTGCATTTTGCGCATTGATAACATAAGCTGTTTCAGCAATTTGCATGGCCGAAAAATCTTTCCACTTATCGGGGTAACCAACTTTTTTGGTAACCTTAGCCAATTTATCCAAAGCTTTTTGTTTGGTAGAATCGCTCATCCAGGAAAGTTTTTTAATTCTGTCTTTATACGCATCACGAATCGCCTCAACCAAATTGCTGTAACGTTGTTTTGCTTTTTCGTTAAAATATTCTTTCACAAAAAGCTGACCCAATGCTTCGCCCAAAATGTTTTCTTCGGCATCTAAAACCCTTTTCCATCTTGGTCTTGGTTTAGATGTGCCGCTTAACGATTTACGGTATTCAAAATAATTGTTGAAAGTAGCATCATCTAAAAATCCTGCACTCGATTGAATCAAATGAAACTTAAAATAGTTTTTCCAGTCGTCGATGGTTGTTGATTTTAATTCGCTGTTCAGGGCTTTATAAAATTCGGGCTGCCCAACAATTACCGAATCGAGTTTCTTGATCCCAATTGCAGTTAAATAATTTGCCCAGTTAAAGTTTGATGAAAGTTTTGCGAATGAACCAACATCCATTTTATTATAGTTCTTATACGGATCACGCAGATCGGCCAGTTTTCTGGAAGCCTTTGCCAGTTTGGTTTCTAAAGCAAATACTGCATTGCTATTTTTTACAGAAGTGATACTATCGTTACCTAACTGAACAAATGTTTTGAACAGATATTTTTGATACGCATTTCTAACATTAACCGTTTTGGTATCGGTATTAAAATAATAATCGCGGTTAGGCATGCCCAATCCGCCCTGATATAATTGATACGCCATAGCATCGCTGTTTTTATCATCCTGTGCCACATAATCAGCAAATAAACAACCGATCCCTTTTTTATGAAATGCTGCAGCCAGTTCAGTTATATCGGCAACAGATTTGATTGCATCTATTTTTTTCAATTCCTCATTTAGCGGCGTGATACCATTTTTGTTGCGGGTGATGGAATCCATGCCGCTTTGCCAGAAATCAGAAATCTTTTGCGACACGGTGCCTTTAGCTGCTTTTTCTGTAACTGCTTTTTCGTTGATGTTTTTTAATCTGGTGTAAATTTCTTCCTGTACTAAATTGCCAATGCCCCAACTGCTTTCGTCGGCGGGAATTGGATTATTTTTTATCCATCTGCCGTTGGCATATAAAAAGAAGTCGTCGCCGGGTTTTACAGATGTGTCGATGTTTGACGAAAGAAAATCTTGTTTTTCTTTTTGTTTACAAGATGTTGCGGATAACAATATTGCGGCAATCAGCGCAAAAAATATTTTTCTCATTTCATTAATTTATAATTTAAAAGTAAGAAAATTGAAATACAGATCGGTATTTTTTTGAGGAATGGCAAGTTTATTTGTTTGCTTTCGCTGCTGCACAATGAACCGAACGTACAAGAGTGCGACGCAACCGGCGATGCCATGAAAAGCCGCGGTTGGTAATACAATTATCACTCAAATAATTTTTTGAATTACTTTCGTATAAACATTGACACATGAAAGTGAATACAATGGCTGAATTGATGGCGAATGGCGAAACACCGGAAATTTTATTTTGGGTTGGATGTGCAGGAAGTTTTGATGCACGTGCACAGAAAATAACGAAAGCATTTGCAACTATCTTGAACAAAGTTGGCGTTAAATATGCGATACTTGGAAAAGAAGAAGCCTGCACCGGTGATCCTGCAAGAAGAGCCGGCAATGAATTTTTATTTCAGATGATGGCATACAACAATATTCAAATTTTAAATGGTTACGGCATTAAGAAAATTGTTACCACTTGTCCGCATTGTTTTAATACGCTGAAAAATGAATATGCAGAATTGGGCGGCAATTATGATGTGCTGCATCACACCACATTTTTGCAACAATTAATTGATGAAGGAAAAATAAAATTAAAAGAAGAAGGCAGTTTTAAAGGAAAGAAAATTTCGTATCACGACAGTTGTTATTTAGGCCGAGCCAATAATATTTATGAAGCACCGCGTAAAGTTTTGGAAGCATTGGATGCAGAATTAATTGAAATGAAACGCTGTGGCAGCAACGGTTTGTGCTGTGGTGCCGGCGGCGCACAAATGTTTAAGGAAGATGAACCCGGCAACAAAAGAATTAATATTGAACGTGCCGATGAAGCATTGGAAACAGGTGCAAAGGTAATTGCTAGTGCATGCCCTTTTTGCAATACGATGATCCTGGATGGAGTGAAGAACAGAGAAAAAGAAAATGAAGTAGCGGTGCTGGATATTGCTGAATTGATTGAACAATCTTTAGCGTAAAATTAATTTTATGAAAAAGCCATTCAGAAAATTTACCTGGAAAAAATTCTTTGTTTTTGCTGTAGCTTTTGCAATAGTTTCAATACCCGTTGCATGGTTATTTGGAGAATTTAAAGAACCAAATTTTGTTTTGAATAAATATTTATTGGGCTTATTGGCTAAAACAATCGTTTTTGGTTTGTTCATGAGTTTATTTATAGATGATAAAAAATGAAGAATTGTAAAAGAAAATGACCATGAAAATTAACTGGAAAAAATTTTTCACTTCATTGATCTTTTTAATTCCGTTGATCTTATTGATGGATGTGATCTATGACATTGTTTTCAAGCAATTAATTTGGAAAGAAGTTTTTGCAGCCGATAATTTATTCTTTAAAATATTAACCGCCGTTGTGATCGCTTATTTTTACGCAACGATCGATAAAACCGAAAAAAAATAATTTATGAATTTCGAATACCAACATTTGATACCCGAAGATTTTCATCCCGATTCTAAAGTATTTATCTATCAAAGCAACCGCTTATTGATGATGAGCGAAGCCCTGCAATTGGAAGAATTATTAGAAACTTTTGTAAGCGAATGGGAAAGTCACGGTGCTGCTGTAAAAGGCTATGCCAATTTATTGTTCGGACAATTTGTTGTTTTTATAGCCGATGATACAGATGCAAAGATTTGCGGTCGCAGCATAGATTCTGTTGCACGCTTTGCACAGGAAATAGAAAAAAGGTTTTCGATCAGTTTATTAGACAGGCATAGTTTGGCTTTTGTGGTGAAAGATAAAATCCAATTATTACCTATGTCGCAATTAAAATATAGTGTTGAAAATAATTTTATCACACCAGACACTTTGTATTTTAATAATCTGGTGACAGATAAAAGATCTTTCTTGAGCAACTGGATCATTCCAATCAAACAAAGTTGGTTAGCATCGAGAATTGCAATTACTCAACCTGCATAATTTTTTCTGAAATAATGATCACTGTTTACGGAATTAAAAATTGCGACACCGTTAAAAAATCTCTGGATTGGTTAACTGCGCATAAAATAAAATATCAATTTCACAATTATAAGACCGACGGCATTACTGTCACCAAATTAAAAAGCTGGTGCAAACAAAAAGGCTGGGAAGTTTTATTGAATAAGAAAAGCGCCACCTGGCGTGGATTAGATACCGCAACACAAAATAAAATTGTAAACGAAAAAGCTGCCATTGATTTAATGGCAGCTTCAACAAGTATTATTAAACGTCCGGTTATTGAAAATGATGAAGCTGTTGTTGCCATTGGTTTTGATGCAACAATTTATGAGTCAGTTTTTTTAAAATGATGATAACGTTACTTCAGTACAAGTGTGCGACACAACCGCAGCTTCATTGAAATACAAAAGCCGGCTACAAAAAACTATTTCAACAACTCTTTTAGTCGAACTTTTAAATCTTCGCCGCGCAGATTTTTGCCAATGATCTTTCCTGTTGGATCGATCAAAAAATTCTGTGGAATACTTTCGATATGATACAATTGCGCCACAGCATTGCCCCAGTATTTCAGATCGCTTACATGTGTCCATGTTAAATTATCATCGGCAATGGCTTGCAACCAGTTCGCTTTATTTTGATCGAGCGATACACTTAAAATAGTAAAGCCTTTATCTTTATACGCGTTGAAAGCCGCTACCACATTGGGATTTTCGCGGCGGCATGGTCCGCACCAGCTCGCCCAAAAATCTAATAAAACATATTTGCCCCTGAACGATGATAAAGAAACCGGATGATTGGCTGTATCGTTTTGCGTAAAATCTATCGCCATCGAACCTTCGCCGCCAACTTTTGCTTTGGCTATCAGTTCCTCGATCAGTTTTGCATAAATACCTTTTTTAGCCGATGGTTGTAAATGATCGTAT
>JAGWPQ010000421.1 GCA_028877045.1 Bacteroidota bacterium
ATGTTCCGTAAAGTTGAGTTCTTCATTCTCGGCGATGCGGCTGCTCAGAAACAATTAAGAAAAGCACCATGGACAACCGATAAAATTGTAAAAGTTGGGTTCAAGCATATTGTATTTTATCTGTTGGCATTTATCATCGCCAACTTTTTTCTGGCTTATGTTATCGGTATGAAGGAAGTAGAAAAAATTATCACAGAACCGATAAGTCAACATGCCGCAGGCTTTACTTCGATTTTAATTTTCAGTGGAATTTTTTATGGTGTGTATGCTTTTTTCAGAGAGCAGGCATGTATTGTGATTTGTCCATACGGCAGATTGCAAAGTGTTTTATTGGATAAAAATTCGATGATCGTTGCATACGATTATAAACGTGGCGAACCACGCGGTAATTTTAAAAAGCAAGCCGAAGAAAATTTAGGCGATTGTATCGATTGCCATCAATGCGTAAGGGTTTGTCCAACAGGAATAGATATCCGCGATGGTGTACAAATGGAATGTGTGGGATGTACGGCCTGCATTGATGCTTGCGATACGGTGATGGATAAGATAGGAAAGCCAAGAGGGTTGGTAAGATATGCTTCTGAAAATTCGATAGCCAACGGCGAACGTTTGCATTACACGGCAAGAATGAAACTCTACACAGCTTTATGTGCAGTGGTACTTACGTTATTAAGCATTTTATTGGCTACCAGAAAAGATGTTGATGCAACTGTAATGCGTACGCCGGGAATATTGTATCAGGAAAGGGGGGCCGACAGTATTTCAAACCTGTACAATATTAAAGTGGTTAATAAAACAATTAAAGAAGTACCGCTCACGGTTAAATTAGAAGATGGTAACGGAAAAATTGAAATTGTTGGTAAACCATATATTACCGTTGCAAAAGAAGGCCAGGGCTCAGGTTCATTTTTTGTGGTTCTTCCTAAAAACAGGATTCATAAAAGATCAACACATATTACGTTGAGTCTGTATCAGGGCAATGTAAAAATAAGTGATGTAAAAACTAATTTCTTAGGACCTATAACAGAACAATAAACAATTAAAATTTCAACTATGAATTGGGGTAATAAATTAATATTAGTGTTTATTGTATTTGCAGTTATGATGAGTGTACTGGTATATAAATCTATCAACACACATTATGATCTGGTAAGTAAAGATTATTATAAGGATGAATTACGTTATCAGGATAAGATTGATGGGATGGATAATGCTGCAAAAGTGAGTGATGTGGTTGTAACACAGGATGCAGAAAATGTAATTGTAAATTTCCCGAAAGAATTAAATAAATCTAAAACCAAAGGAGAAGCATGGTTTTATTGTGCCACTGATGATATGAAAGATAAAAAAATTCCTCTGGAAATAGATGTATCAGGCAAACAGTTCTTCCCCAAAAAAGAACTTTCGAAAACAAATTATATTTTAAAACTTAGCTGGAAGATCGACACGCTGAATTATTTTGCAGAGAAAAGAGTAATCATAAAATAATGTACTGGCAGGTAATTTTATCGGGTTTAGTTTTAGGACTTATCAGCAGCTTCCATTGTGTGGGAATGTGCGGCCCTATTGCATTTTCATTGCCTGTTCATTATCTTCCGGCAACCAAAAAATTAACCGGAATATTATTGTACAATATTGGCAGAGTTGTAACGTATTCTTTGCTGGGATTGTTTTTTGGATATGTAGGACGCCAGATTTTTTTGCAAGGCTTTCAGCAATGGTTTTCTATTATTTTAGGATTGATAATTTTATTTGTATTACTTCAATCTATTATCAGTAAAAAATTCCTACATCTTAAGTTCTTCGATAAAATAAATATCCGGTTACAGCAATTTATCGGAAAATATATTCAGCAAAAACAATTGTATGGAATGTTTTTAATTGGAATTGCCAACGGGCTATTGCCTTGCGGAATGGTTTATTTTGCTATTGCCGGTGCACTGGCCACAGGAAGCATTACAGGAGGCGTTATATTCATGGCAACGTATGGATTGGGGACCTTGCCGTTTATGATCTTGCTTTCTTATTTTGGTTTTATGATCAGTATTTCAGTACGAAATACTATGAAAAAAATTGTGCCTTATTTTGTTGCGGTAATGGCTGTTCTTTTAATTCTGCGTGGAATGAATCTTGGCATTCCTTATATCAGCCCTTATTTCGAGAATACTTCAGGTAAAGCTGTCATTTGTCATTGATTGCGCTACAGCCTTTGCAGCATTAACATTTCTTTCTTAAACCGTTGACATTTCTTTCAGTCTTTAGTAAAGATATTTGCATTGTGAAAGGCAGCAAATCTGAGTGAGGTTGAATCTGATAGGAAATGTTTAACAATTGAAATTGATTTTGTGGCAAGCCTTTTGCAAGATTAATGAATAGAAAGAAAGTTTAAAATTTTTCTCATAAGCAGTTAGTTTTGGTTGCGGCCCCGATTTCAATCGGGGCCAATTTTTTTATAGATAATTCACGTCAGATTTTTTAAATCTTCTGCGCCACCAAAAGTATGCTGCCAAACATCCAATGCCATCTGCAATCATATCATTGACATCAAAACTGCGATTAGGAATAAAATATTTTTGAACAAATTCCATTGCAATTCCGAAAACTATTCCGCCAATGGCAATCATCAAAATCAATAGATATTTTTTATCTGATCTTTTTACCGCAAATGAAAATAAAAATCCAAGTGTGAAGAACATGACAATATGAACAAGCTTATCGGCCTGATAAAAATCCATCCAACTTATTTGAGGAATTTTTTTACCGGGAATTGTGAGCAGATAAAAACAAAAGGCTAACCAAAGAATGCCGGGAATAAATTGCAGGTGACGAGTTCTCAATTAAATATATTTCAACAAAAATAAGGGAGTTGCTTCTTTTGCAACTTCCTTATTTATATAAAATTTCCTGAAGGATTTATTTTAGTGTACGAGGTTTTGATATGCAGCAGCATCCAATAATCCTTCAAGTTCTTTCGGATCAGATACTTCTAACTTGATCATCCAGCCACCAACATACGGATCGTTATTTACCAACTCGGGTTGTTTTTCCAAAGCAGCATTAAATTCTAAAATTTTTCCGGCAACAGGCAAGAACAAATCACTCACAGTTTTCACCGCTTCAACTGTACCAAAAACTGTTTCGGCGGCAAGAGTTTGACCAACAGTGCCTATCTCAACATAAACAATATCGCCTAATTCGCTTTGCGCAAAATCGGTAATGCCAACAGTTGCAATATTGCCATCGAGGCTGATCCATTCATGATCTTTTGTGTAATGAAGGTTAGAAGGAAAATTCATTGTGATTTTATTTTAAATTATAAATAGGGAACAAATTGTATTTGCAAAGATTAATTTAATAAACGCATTTTCATTATAACATTTTTTGCAGGCCGATCGCCTGGTTTTGTTTGAACCGATGCAATTTTATCGATCACATCTAATCCGCTGATCACTTCACCAAACACAGTATAATTCTGATCGAGGAACGGTGTCCCGCCAATGCGCTGATAAATTTCTTTTTGCGAATTACTGTATTTAAAAGATGGATTATTTTGTTTGATCGCCTGATTATAAATACTGTTTAATTGAGCAGTATCCATCTTTTTTCCCTCAACAATATAAAATTGGCAGTTACTGCTTGCTTTAGCCGGATTGTTATCACGTGCTGCAGCCAATGCACCTTTTTTATGAATGAAATTTGGACGAAACTCAGCGGGGATGCGGTCTCCCGGAGCTTCACCCATTCCCAGCATAACACTGTCGGGTGCATTTTTACTTAAAGGATCGCCGCCCTGGATCATAAATTCTTTTATCACGCGGTGAAATAACAAACTGTCGTAAAAACCTTCCTGTACCAGTTTAATAAAATTATCGCGATGCAAAGGCGTTTCATTGTACAACTTGGCGATCATCGTTCCGTAATCAGTTGTTATTTCAACTAAACGTTCTTTGGCTTTCGGGGTAACGATTTTTTTTGCAACCGGTTTTACAACATGTTTTGTTGTTTTCTTCTGCACCGGTTTCTTTTGCGCATCAATTGAGGTTATCGCAAAAAAACCTATCAATAAAAAAATATACTTCATCATTCTATAATAAATAATTGCCATTAAAAATTTTGCTGCTCAAAGTAAAGCAGAATATGATCTTTTAAAAAATTTTCCTGTTCAATTAAATTAAAAACGGGCAATTCTTTTACTTGTTTAAAATGCGGCCAGCCATCTGCATCATTTCCTTCATGCACATAATAACCGCTTGGTTTTAAAACGGTGCATACGGCCACATGCATCAGGTCCTGCTTTTGTTCTTTCGAAATTTGTTGCTGCACAAAACCTGTTTCCTGCATACCAATTAAAAATAATACGGCTTCCACATCGGGTTTTTTGCCAAAACGCTCAGTCAGCCTGGCTTCCAGTGTCCACCAGCGTTGTTGAAGATCATCTTTAATAAACATAAGGGTACAAAGATAGTATTTGAAGCGTGCCATCTTACACGCAACAATTATCTTTGCCAAAAATCGAATTTGTATGTTACAAGTGAATGTACTGCGCAATAATCCGCAATGGGTTAAAGAAAGATTGGCAGTTAAGAATTTTAAACAATTGGAATTGGTTGATGAGATCATTGTTTTGGATGATGAAAGAAAAAGAATTCAATCAGATTATGATAATACTCAATCTAAAGTAAATGCAGCATCGAAAGAGATCGGCAAATTGATGGGGCAGGGTAAGAAAGATGAAGCCGATGAAATGAAGCAACAAGTTTCAAGTTACAAGATTCAGGTTGCAACTTTTATGGAGAGTTTAAATGGAACAGAAAAATTATTGCAGGATAAAATCATTCAACTTCCCAATCTTCCTGCACAAATTGTTCCGCCCGGTAAAACGCCTGAAGAGAATGTTGTTGCAAAAGAAGGTGGTGTTAAACCGACGTTGCATGCAAACGCAGTTCCGCATTGGGATCTGATCAAGAAATATGATATAGTTGATTTCGAAACCGGTGCCAAAATTACCGGTAGCGGCTTTCCCTTATTTAAAGGTAAAGGAGCAAAACTACAACGTGCATTGGTGCAATATTTTTTAGATTATAATACTGCTGCGGGTTATACCGAATATATTCCGCCGTTCATGGTTAATGCAGCAAGTGCTTATGCAACAGGACAATTGCCCGATAAAGAAGGGCAAATGTATCATGCAACAGAAGATGATTTTTATTTGATACCAACTGCCGAAGTGCCGGTAACAAATATTTATCGTGATACGATTTTGAAAGAAGATGAACTACCATTAAAGATGACTGCATATTCGCCTTGTTTCAGAAGAGAAGCCGGAAGTTTTGGAAAAGATGTTCGCGGATTAAATCGTGTGCATCAATTCGAGAAGGTTGAGATCATTCAAATTGTAAAACCTGAAACAAGTTATGATGTACTTGATGCGATGGTTGCACATGTAGAAAAATTAATCCAATCGATGGAATTACCTTACCGCATCTTGCGTTTATGCGGTGGTGATATGAGTTTTACATCGGCACTTACTTACGATTTTGAAGTGTTTAGTGCGGCACAACAACGCTGGTTAGAAGTGAGCAGTGTAAGTAATTTCGAAAATTTTCAGACCAACAGATTGAAATGCCGTTTTAAAGATGCCAATGGTAAAATGCAGTTAACACATTCGCTGAACGGAAGTTCTTTGGCATTGCCGAGAATCATGGCAGCGTTGTTAGAAAATAATCAAACCGAAAACGGAATAAATATTCCAACAATTTTGCAACCTTATTTTGGTGCTGCTGTTTTACAATAAT
>JAGWPQ010000422.1 GCA_028877045.1 Bacteroidota bacterium
GTGAGCAGCGAGCTATGATCAGCGAGCAAATGCCCATAGCCTTCCCTCAGTTGAAGAGTGCGACGCAACAGCAGTACGGCTTTGCACAACAGCTTGCTACAAAATTATTTTTTTGCTCTTGCTAACGAGAATACTGCAATCAATACCCAAATTATATTCAGCGCTGCCGAAGGAAAAGCATGATGATAAATGGTGTTGATGACGAAACATGCGCCGCCAATTAAATTGGCCCAAATATAAAAAGGAGATGTCGCCAATATTTTATGCTGCATATTTAAAAAATAAGCAGCGAGTATCAGTATAGAACCAATCCATCCAATGGTTTCAACGATGGTGTACAATATGAAATTATCCGATTGCATTATTCAAATCATTTATTAAATCATCTGCATCTTCAATACCAACACTTAAACGGATCAGCGAATCGCTTAAACCATTTTTAATTCTTTCTTCCCTCGGAATGGAAGCATGCGTCATAGTTGCGGGATGATTAATCAAACTTTCAACACCACCCAAACTCTCGGCCAAAGAAAATAAATGTGTAGAGCTTAAAACACGTTTTGTATTTTCTTCGCTTTCATCTTTCAACACAAAACTCAGCATACCCCCAAAGCCACGCATTTGTTTTTTGGCGATGGCATAACCGGGATGGTCTTCAAACCCACACCAGTACACAGTTTTAACCTTTGGATGATTGCGCAAAAAATGTGCGATCTTCTCTCCGTTCTCACAATGCCGCTGCATACGAACATGCAAAGTCTTGATGCCACGCAGCACTAAAAAACAATCCTGAGGTCCGGGAACAGCGCCACAACTTTTTTGAATAAAATATAATTGCTCGTACAAATTTTCATCATTCATGATTAAACAACCCTGGATCACATCGCTGTGACCACCGAGATACTTTGTGGAAGAATGCATCACAATATCGGCACCCAAATCCAATGGATTTTGCAAATAAGGCGAAGCAAAAGTATTATCAACACACAATAAAATTTTATGCGCTTTTGCAATTTTAGAAACAGCTTCAATATCTGTAATATTAATTAACGGATTGGTGGGTGTTTCGGTCCAGATCAATTTTGTTTTTGCATTGATGGATGCTTTAATATTATTTGCATCCTGCATGTTCACAAAATGAAACACGATACCAAACTTCGAAAATATTTTGGTGAATATCCTGAAAGTGCCGCCGTACATATCGTTGGCAGCGATCACTTCATCGCCGGGAGATAATAATTTTATTACGGCATCTGTTGCCGCAACACCGCTGCTGAATGTTAGACAAAATTTTCCGTTTTCTATTGCAGCAACTGCATTATCCAAGGCAGTGCGTGTTGGATTTCCTGCACGCGAATAATCGTAACCTTTGTGAATGCCGGGTGCAGATTGCACATAGGTTGATGTTTGAAAGATGGGTGTCATGATCGCACCGGTAGTTGCATCGGGTTCAACTCCTGCATGAATAAATTTTGTTGCCAGTTTCATGGTGTTTTATTTAAGAATGCAAAGATGCATTTTTAAAACTATTCTAATCAAAATGTGAAAAATGATTTTGTACTAAGCCGCAGAATAATAATGAAGCTTAAGTGTAGCCTGTACTGAGCTTGGCGAAGTATCGCACTCTTCAACAGTAAACCTTTACTCAGCAAGCATTTGCTGCAATTGTTGCTGTGCAAAATTTTTCAGCTCAGGAAAAAATATTTCATAATATTTTTTGAAATGGTCGTATTCTTTTTCAAAAATTTGAAATGCTTCTGTGCTGTCGCTTAAATATTTCGCCCTTCGCACTAATCCGCCGAAACTTTTTTCCATGCCGAAATTAAATTGATAATTATACAGCCAGTCGTGTTGCTTCATGTGCGGGAACATCATTTGAAAACGTTCGGGAAAAACAGCAACATTTTTTTCCAATAAGGAATAAGTATTTTTTGTGAACGAAAATAATGATGCATCATCGGCAAATTCATTTTTATCGTTCGCCAAAAAATGATCGTACACAATATCCATGAAAGCACCGGCATATAAACCAACTGCCGGTTTTAAATATTGTTTTGCTTCGTGTGTTATTTGATGTGCATCGGTAAACATATCGATGGCACGATGCAGAGTGATCCCTTTTTGAATGCCCGCCTGATAATTAAATTTCTTTTTCCCTTTCACAAAATCGCTGATCATATTGCCCACGAGAATTTCTTCCTGATCAAAAGATAAATAAGCGTGGGCTAAGTAATTCATGAATTGTTTTATTTCTTCACAACATTTTGTTGCAACCAATTGTTCATTGTTTCTAATGCATCAACAGAAAAAGTTTCGCCCAGTTCGGCGTATTCGGCTACCGTACATTTTGTGCAATGTTGGAATAAATGATTTTGCCCCGGGAAAACTTTTATCGTCACATTTTTATTTCCAGCTTTTTTTAGTGAGGCTTCAATAGCTTTTGTATTCTGCTCGGCATAAACCTGGATATCTTTTTCGCCGTTCAAAACCAATACCGGACATTTTACTTTGCTCCAAAACTGATCGGGTTCTGTAACAATAAAATATTTAAGCCATGCATTTAATTCGGGTTTTAACTGGTTGTTCACGTACAATTCAGGTGTCACCATTTTTACATTCAGTTGAACAGAAACAGTATCCGACAAACCTGCTTTCCAATCGGCAAATATTTTTTTTGCGTTATTTAAAATAACAGAATCATTCGCGTTTGCATTATCATGAAGCATTTGCAATGTTTGTTTGGTAAGCGAATAAAAAGATTCAAATGCTTCGTTGCTTACTTTATCTTTTAAAGGATCAGTTTCTTGCCTTACTAAAATATCAGCGCCTGAAACACCTGTTCCTGCCAATGAAATAATAAAAGATAATTGCGGCCATTTTGTATAGATCATCGGTGCAATAAACCCGCCTTCACTGTGGCCAATCACTCCAATTTTATTTTTATCAATTTCATTTCTCGTTAATAAATATTGAATGCTTGCGATTACATCGTTTGCAAAATCGGCACTTGTTGCATTATTGACATCGCCTTTCGATTTGCCTATGTTGCGATCATCAACACGCAAAACTGCAATGCCATTTTTAGTTAAATAATCGGCAATCACTGCAAATGGCCTATGATTCATTACGGTTTCGTCTCTGTCCTGCAATCCGCTTCCGGTAATCATTACAGCCACTGCAAACGGACCTTTGGTTTTGGGATAAGTTAATGTTGCTCCAAAATGAACTGTTTTATCGGCATTATCATATTCAACGCTGTCGATATTATAATTGAAAGGAGGTTTTGGTGTTTGATAACGCACGGCCAAAGGCTGTTCAGTAATCTTAGTAACATGTTTTAGATCCAACGGAAATTGCTTTCCCGCCTGTGTCCATGTTCCTTTTAATGAATTATTATTTTCGAAACTTCCTTTATAAAAACCATGTGCGGCTTTTAATTCAATCAAAATACCATTACCATTTAATGTAACGTTACTGCAGGGAATTCCTTTTGCACCTTGGTCGGGACTATCCATTGTTGCTTTATAAATGCCGGTTTCTATTTTATCGATATGGAAAACAATACGGAGTGAAACGGCTCCAACATTCAATTTCCCTTCCCAGATTCCAAGCGTATCGTTTTGTGCATAAATGGAAGCACTGCATAAGAGCAAAGCCGAAAAAAGAATTTTTTTCATAAAATAATTATTGTTTGTGTTCCTTAAAATAAATATATGAATAGATGACCGGAACTAATGAAATGATGACAATGATCGTTATAAAAAAAATAAATCCAATTTTAGGTGGCAGCAACAATGTTGAAATTGTTATAATAATACCACCAATAAACCACATCTTGCCTCCTAACTGATGGGTGGCACGCCAGGTGTCGGGGTCTTCCAATGTCCACGGGGTACGAATTCCAACAAAATAGTTTGATTTTATACTGTGCATTAAATTTCCTAAATAAGCGAAGAATAAACCCATAAACGGAAGGAATAATTTGTCTAAACCAAAGTATCCTGTAACAGAAGAATTGATGATAAAAACCTGTAAGCCTGAAAGAAAAATGACTAATGCAAAAGATATTTTTTTAAATGTTTCGGCAGAATAACCCGCAGTTTTTTTGGGATCGATCTTTGGCAAATATTTAATTAAAAAATAAATTCCAAATGTAACGATACTCAATAACGGCATTGTCCACAGCAATTCTGTTTTATCGCCAAAACGATTTGGTTTCCCATCCAAACCAAAATGCAAAGCAATCGTTTGAGGTAAATTGGCATAAATCTTTATAAAATAAATAATGGGCAGCAACCAAATTACAAGTGCTGCGACATCAGTTAGGTTTGCTTTTTTCATTTTCTATTTTTGTATTTGAAATACATAAATGAGTATATAATTGGCGCAAGTATCATTAATACAATGCCCAAAATGAAAATATTTAATGCAGTTTCAAGTGGCGATAACAATGTTACAATTGTCAATATAATCCCTCCAACAAACCAA
>JAGWPQ010000423.1 GCA_028877045.1 Bacteroidota bacterium
GCGGTAATTTAATTGTACAATATTTAAAAAGTAATTTAGTAGGATTGAAGAATGTAAAAGTAGGTCCATATAAATTTATGGTAAACTCTGGTTCGAGAATTACAGAGGAAGATGCGAAAGTTAATTTTGTTTTGCCGCAACATCCGGTTTTAAATTATCCGAATAAAATAACAGACGCTGATTTTAAAAATTGGGTGCAGGAGAGAAGTACGTATCAGGCCGAACAGTCGGACCCTCATTTTGAAACACCTTTAAGTATGAAAGACAGCGGAGATAAAGATGAAACAAAAGGAAGTTTGGTGATTGCCAAATATGGTAAAGGAAATTTTGCTTATGTGAGTTTGGTTTTATTCAGACAATTACCTGCCGGAAATGCAGGCGCATACAAGATCATGGCAAATTTAATTGCGTTACCAAAAAATAAATAAACATGGAGCAAAGAAGAGGAATTGGAATAGGTTTTCTGATCATTATCGGAATTGTTTTAGGATATTTTTTAAAGAGTGTGAAAATTGGAATGGTGATTGGTTTAGCAATTGGTTTATTGAGTGGAAGTTTATTGCGTGGAAGAAAATGATCCTTTTAACCACAGAGTTGCACCGGGGTTTACACAGAGTTTGCAGAGAAATAAGTTTGGTTAACTCAATGAACTCTTTGGTCACAAAAAAAAATAATAATTTAAAACATCAGTGAAACAAAAAAACAACATACCAATCTTTTCTTCCTGGAACCGCTGGTACATTTTTGTGATATTATTTTTGATATTGCTTATTATCTTTTTCGCCTTGATCACTAAATATTTTTCATGAGCCAAATTGATTGGATAGTATTAAGCATTACACTTCTTGGTATCATCGTGTATGGCTTGTATAAAAGTCGTACTACAAAAAACATGGATGGTTATTTTTTGTGTAACCGATCAATGCCATGGTATTTAATTTTACTTAGCATCATGGGTACTCAGGCAAGTGCCATTACTTTCTTATCTGCACCGGGACAGGCTTTCACTGATGGTATGCGTTTTGTTCAATACTATTTTGGATTACCGATCGCGATGGTGATATTGTCGATCACGTTCGTTCCTTTGTTCAGTAAATTAAAAATTTTTACAGCGTACGAATTTTTAGAACAACGTTTCGATCTGAAGACAAGGACCTTTACTTCATCATTATTTTTATTATCAAGAGGATTATCAACCGGTGTAAGTATTTATGCACCATCCATTATTTTGTCATCGTTATTTGGATGGGATATTTTTTGGACAAATATTTTCATGGGCGGCTTATTAATTATTTATACTGTTAGTGGAGGTGCAAAAGCAGTTGCATACACGCAGCAATTGCAGTTGGTAATTATTTTTATTGGTATGATCATTACCGGTTATTGGATGATCCATTTATTGCCATCGGGTATGGGTTTTATGGATGCATTAAAGATCAGCGGCAATGGCGGAAAGATGAATGTGATCACTACAGGCTTTACAGGCAAAGGATTTGATTGGAAAGATAAATACAATATTATCAGCGGAGTGATTGGTGGATTTTTCTTGGCGCTGAGTTATTTTGGAACCGATCAATCGCAGGTAGGACGCTATTTAACGGCGAAAGACGACAAGGAAAGTAAGATCGGGTTATTGATGAATGGATTGATAAAAGTGCCCATGCAATTTTTTATTTTATTGCTGGGCGCCATGATGTTTACATTTTATCAATTTAAAGAACAACCCATTTTTTTTAATGCAGTGGAGCAACAAAAATTATGGCACAGCAATAAAAAAGAGGCAGCTGTTGCGTTAGAAAATAAATATGAATCCATTAATCAGCAAAAACAAAATGCCGTTGCCAATTGGGGAAAAGATGAAACAAATTCAAAGCAACAATTACAGCAACTCAATCAACAAAGCGATGCATTACGCAATCAATACAAAGCATTAATAAAATCGAATGATGTAAAAGCTGATGATAATGATACTAATTATATCTTTCTCCGTTTTGTGATCGATTATTTGCCGAAAGGGTTGGTTGGATTATTGATCGCTATTATTTTTTTAGCGGCATGGGGTTCTATTGCAGCGGCATTGAATTCGCTGGCAAGCTCCTCTGTGGTTGATTTTCATTTAAGGTTCAAAAAAAATCATTTGCATCCTGACAGGAGTGATGAAGCAGAAGAAAGGCGATATCATGTATCGCGGTATTTTACTTTGGGCTGGGGAATATTTTCAATAATTGTTGCAGAGTTTGCAACAGGTATGGGCAGTTTGATAGAAGTGGTAAATATCATGGGCTCACTTTTTTATGGTGTGATACTTGGTATTTTTTTGGTTGCTTTTTATGTGAAGCAAGTAAAAAGCAATGCAGTATTCATTGCAGCCATTGTTGGAGAAATAATCGTGATAGCTGTTTTCTTTTTAGATAA
>JAGWPQ010000424.1 GCA_028877045.1 Bacteroidota bacterium
CTGATACGGTTCCGGCACATCCTTATTTTTTGGAAAATGAAGATGCAAAAATAACATCGCAAATACTCAATATCAAACAATATAAAGACCTGGAAAACATTTCACTCAACCGAAATATCCGCAGGCAATTATTGGTTGCGTATCAACAATATTTTGCCTTTCACATTTCTGATTTTGGCGAAATGAGAAGTCTTGCTGTGTTGCAGGAAATATTAAGCTAAGCGGCGTTTTTCGCGTTTGCCGCCGAGAGATAAAAAATGCACCATTAAAAAACTGATCGCAACACAAATCAAAAAATCTATGGAGAGATTCAGGAACGAAAAAGATTTGTCGGCCATTATATCTTTATCGGGATCTGATGTAAAAAATGCAAGCGGCCATCCAAAATTTGCACCTACCAAATAGGAAGGTTGAAATTTAGAAATAGGGAAAGTTGTAGCAGTAAAAAGAATTACTGAAATAAGAGAAGCGATAGAAACATTCTTCGTCATAAAATGCGTTTTGCTGTTGATTGGGTTGTTATGTTTCCATTTTTCAATCCATCAATTAAAACAATACCGGGTTTTTTATTTTTTTCAAAACTTCCCAAATAGTCTTCCATTTGCAAAGCCTTTGCTCCGTTGATGGTAGCCCACTGCAGCAGTTCGTAAACCGGAATGGATGAAAAATGTTGACTGATCTTTTTTACCTCATCCAAAATACTTAAACCCGTGTTGCTTGCTAAACTATCGGTTCCGACAGTGATATTGATTTGATGTTGGCGCAATTTTTCAACAGGAGGAAAAACATTTTCGATATAGGTATTAGCATTAACGCATAAACAGCAAAAAAATTGTTGATGATTTTGTTTTGATAAAAAATTTATGAATTGAATATCCTCGTCTTTAATAAAAGTATTATGAACCAGTAAAACATTTTTCGCAGTTTTAAACTTTGGAAGATGTGATTGCAAACTGCTTTTACCGGTGGGTTTAAAAAAGCTGTTATCAATATTCATCAGCTCGTACATTCTTACAAAATCGCCGTCGCCATTGAGGAATAGCGCATCTTCAAAATCGGTTTCCTGGTTATGGATGGTTGTGGTTTTATTTTGAAAGAACGGCGAGATCAATTCCCATAATTCGTTTGATACCGAATAAGGTGCATGAGGTGCAAGAGAGAGCCGGGAGTTAAGAGTCGGTCTCGCCATTGGCGAGATGGAGTCCGGAGCCGGGAGTTGGGAGAATGCATCGAAATGATCTTTGCTTCTTTTAAAACGTGCTTCAGCAATTTGCGGCAGCCATCCGCTTACTTCAATAAAATTATAATAGGCTAACCGTTGTTTTATTTTTTGAGGGATGGTGAGCGTGTTATTACAAATATCGCCAACGGCAACAATACCGTTTGCTATCATTTCATCTTCTGCTTTCGCAATAGCATCTAAAATTTCATCTTCGGGAAAGTGACGTTGCGTAACAACATTAAAAACAAAATCTACCAGGCCGGTTTGTTGGGGAATTAAATTTTTCATGTGACTTAATTCCAGGTGGCAATGGCAATTAATAAAACCCGGGCTTAATAAACCATGAAAAGTTTGTATATCATCACCTGCATTTTTTTCATCAATGATTTCCTGAACAATACCCTTTTCATCAGTAATGAGTACGTGGTTTTTATCAAGAATCTCTGTTCCTGTAAAAAGATGATCGGCTTTGAATTTTTGGTAGGGCAAAATTTATCTTAATTCGTATTCTTTAATTAATGAATCGCTGGGAATATTTAATATTTTGCTGAATTTACGAATCATGGTAAGAGACAGCGGTTGTTTATAATTAAGCACTTTACTTACAGTTCCTTTATCACCATATTCTTTAGCAAGATCAGCGGCTTTAAAACCAAAATCTTCCATTCTGATTTTAATGAATTCAATTGGATCTAATTCGGGAAGAGAAGATGTTTTGTTTTCATAATCGCTTATTAAACGAACCAGTAACATTTTTTCTCGATAATCGGTTTCGCCTTTTTTAGCGTTTCTGATCTGCTCATACCTGTTCATGGCTTTTTTATATTCTGCTTCGTTTTCTATGATGAACCAAGTATTCATAATTATTTATTAAACGGTTGATGGATCAATTTTATCATATTCGCTGTGTGTCCCGATGAATCTTATTTCTACATAAGCATCATCATAAAACACTTCGGCAATTAACCGGTATTTGTTATGTACTATTTCAAATCTTGCCCGATTGTTTTGAATCATTTTGGCATTTGGAAAAGATGCCAACACATCTTGTTTCTTTTTCCAAACCGATTGTTCTGTAACCATTTTCCATGTCGATATACTTTTTCTTGAATCGGCATGCTTCTTTGCAAAGACATCCAATAATCTTAAATTGATGATAAGCATAGAAGCTGATTTAAATGATTATATCTCATTTGTTCTTTGCAAATCATTTTGAATGATCAATTCTGGATTATTTCTGAAAACGAAATTATATGATGGTTGGTAATTTGCCAACTTTTTCTTTTTGCCGAAAGGAATTGATATTGTTGAAGTGTGCGACGCCACTGCAGCCCAATAGCGGTAAAACTGCCGGGTTCATCAGATAAAAAATAAAATGGTACAAATTTTTTATTGAAAATCAGTCGGTTATAAAGGTGCGATAAAAAATACTTTCCTAAATCTTTGGAAAATAACTTTCGCAGCAGCACCTTTGCCCTCCCGAAAAAAACCGGGGTATTTTTAAAGTTGGAGGGATAGCTTCAACATCACTTAAATAAAATTATCATGAGTAAACTACATTTCACAACCAAGCATGCAAATGCGGCTACCGTTAAGCACAACTGGTATGTTGTTGACGGTACTAATCAAACCGTGGGACGCATCGCTTCAAAGATTGCCTCTGTTCTTCGTGGTAAGAACAAAGCTTATTACACACCTCACGTTGATTGCGGTGATTACGTAATTGTTATTAATGCTGATAAAGTTGTTTTTACCGGCAACAAAGGCGAACAAAAACAATACATTAATTATTCAGGTTATCCCGGCGGAAAGAAAGAAGAAGCTGCACAAGATTTGTTGAAACGCAGACCGGAAGTGGTTATGGAAAGAGCTGTAAAAGGCATGCTTCCTAAAAATCGTTTGGGGCGCAAAATGATCAAAAAATTATTTGTGTATGCAGGTACCGAACATCCGCATGGTGCACAACAACCAAAAGAATTTAAATTTTAAATCATTGCTTTTAGCGCTAAGCAAAAAGCATTAAGCATAATAAAATGGAAAAACAAAAAAATGCAGTTGGTCGCCGTAAAGAAGCCGTAACCCGTGTTTTCATCAGCAAGGGCGAAGGAAAGATTACCGTGAACGACAAAGAATACAAAGCTTATTTCCCATTAGTGTATTTACAAAACCAGGTTGAAGCACCTTTAAAATCTGCCGACGTATTTGGCAAATTTGATATTGTTATCAATGCACAGGGTGGTGGATTAAAAGGTCAGGCCGAAGCAATAAAATTAGGTATTGCCCGTGCTTTGTTGGAAGTAAATCCTGAATTCCGTCCGGCTTTAAAAGCTGCCGGCCATTTAACCCGTGATCCACGTGGTGTTGAACGTAAGAAATTCGGTCATAAGAAAGCAAGAAGAAGCTTCCAGTTCAGCAAACGTTAATTTGGTGATGGGTGATGGCTTATGGTTCATAGTCATTTCTCCGGATTAACCATGAACTATGACCCATGAACAATGAACAATAATTTTTGAAAAAAATATCAAACAAATACAATGGAAAATAACACTTCATTACAACAGCAACTTTTAGAAGCCGGTGTTCACTTTGGCCATCTGAAAAAGAAGTGGAATCCAAAGATGTTACCTTACATCTTTGCTGAGAAAAAAGGTATTCATATCATCGATTTGAATAAAACTGTAGATCATTTGCAGGAAGCTTCTGCCGCTTTAAAGCAAATTGCAAAGAATGGCAAGAAGATCATGTTTGTGGCTACAAAAAAACAGGCTAAAGAAATCGTTAGCGAATGTGCTAAGAGAGTAAATATGCCTTATGCTACCGAACGTTGGTTGGGTGGTATGTTAACTAACTTCAACACTGTTCGTAAGAGTGTAAAGAAAATGCAGAGCATTGAAAAAATGCTGAACGACGGCAGTGCAGAAAGCTTAACTAAAAAAGAACGCTTGACATTAAGCCGCGATAAAGACAAAATGGAAAAAGTGTTGGGTGGTATCGCTCAGATGGGCCGTCTTCCGGCAGCATTATTTTTAGTTGATATCGGAGTAGAACATATTGCATTGGCTGAAGCAAAACGTTTAGGCATTACAACTTTTGGTATGGTAGATACCAATTGCGATCCTAATAAAGTTGACTTTGCAATTCCTGCAAACGACGATGCTACAAAATCTATTGCTATCATCACTAATTATATTGTTGCTGCAATTTCTGAAGGTTTGACTGAACGTCAGGCAAATAAAGAAGAAGAAGAATCACACGAAGATGCAAACGAATTAGAAGCAAAAGCACGTCGTCTTGAAGCTGAAGCACAAGCTGAAGGTGGCCGTGGCCGCAGAGGTGGTCGTGGCGGTGATGCTCCTGCAGGCGGACCCGGTGGTCAACCAAAACGTCGTGTTCCAAATAACCGCAGACCAGCCGGTGGTGGCGGAGGCGGAAGATAATTTTTAAAAAGGTCATTGGGTCAATTAGTCATTCAGTGAACTGTATGCTAATTGACCCATCTTTTATATCGCTATTAAACATCGTTGTGTTGCACGCTTGTACTGCATTTCATCATTTCATAATATAAGATGAATCGGGATGTAAATATTTTTGCAACGCAATCATTCAAAAAAAATTCAATTAATATTTTTATATGAGTACAACAATAACAGCAGCCGACATAAACAAATTACGTCAGGCTACAGGTGCAGGTATGATGGATTGCCGTAAAGCATTAACAGAAACAAACGGCGATTTTGAAGCAGCCATTGATTGGTTGCGCAAACAAGGACAAAAAGTTGCTGCAAAACGCAGCGACCGTGATGCAAAAGAAGGTGTCGTTATTGCACAAACAACTGCGGATAATAAAACAGGTTTTATTGTAACAATCAGTTGCGAAACTGATTTCGTTTCTAAGAATGCCGACTTTGTTGCATTTGCTCAAAGCATTGCTGATGCTGCAGTTGCCAACAATGTAAAATCTGTTGATGAATTAAATGCTGCTACCGTTAACGGTGCTAAAGTTGCTGATCTGA
>JAGWPQ010000425.1 GCA_028877045.1 Bacteroidota bacterium
CTATATTTTGCATTGAAGTAATCGCAGGCACCATCAAAATATCCCGATTGAACCAATAAATGCATGTAAGGATTTTCGGCCATTGCTTTACCCAAATTAAATCCTGTTTTATCATTCGTTCTGTCCCATGGATAAACAGGGCCAAATAAATAATAACTCAGATCGGTTTTAAATTTTAATTCATCGCGCAAATAAATATTCATGGCAGGCATGAAAGAATGTTCCCACGAAGAAAGTTCTGCATTATAATCAGGCCGTTCGCCGGCATCCTGCCTGTCAATTCCTAAATATCGAGAGTCTAATCTTCCAACGGTATAACCTTTATCGCGTAATAATTCTTTCCAGAAAAATCCGGTAGGAATTTCGAAATTATGTTCCAGAATTGTTTTTTCTGATAAGCCTGTATAACGGGCATATTTAGCAGCAATTTCTTTTCTGCTTTCATCGCTTAAACTTCCTCCTTTTGTTATAGCAGGAATTAATTCATCGACAGTAAATTTTTCTACTTCGGGTAAATAATCGGTCAGATCTTTTTTTTGCAAATCACTATTCAAAGCTTTATGATACCATGCAGTGGCGGCATAATAAGGCACAAACAATGCAGCACCAACAGGGCCGCTTCTTTCAATTCCAAGATCGGTTGGAGAAACTAAGATCACACCATTCAAATACATCCATTGTGCATCCTGCAATTCTAATGCAAGTCCTGAAACCCTTGTGGTACCATAGCTTTCGCCGATGAGGAATTTGGGAGAAGCCCAACGTTTATATTTACTTACAAAAGAATTGATCCATGCTGCGAGATATTTTATATCGGCATTGACACCAAAAAATTTTTGAGCAACACCTTCTTTAATTAACGGACGCGAAAAACCTGTATTAACAGGATCGATATAAACAATATCGGCAACATCCAGGATTGAATGCGGATTATCTTTCATGCCATAAGGTTGAACCGGATAACCTTCATCATCCACATTTAAAATACGCGGGCCGGTATAACCAATTTCCATCCAGACTGATGGGGTACCGGGACCACCATTAAAAGATATAACCAATGGTCTTGTTGTTTTATCTTTTACATCGGTTCGTTCATAATAAGTATAAAAAACATTGGCGATAGATTGATTGTCGGCATCCAGTACAGGCGCAGTTCCTGCAATGGCAACATAGGGAACTTTTTCTCCCCTGATCGTTATTTCATTTTTAACCGTAACCGTTGAATCGGTTTTAAAATTAATTCTTGCAACAGGTGTGCTGTTTATTGCAGGAGTTATTGAATTGTTTGCAGTTTCCTGACGGTTGCTACCGGCAGTCCGTTGAGCAATACTTACATTACACATGCATGCTGCAATGATTAAGCAGAAAATTAATTTCTTCATAAATAATAAATTTGATTTTATAGATCAGCATAAGCCTGCATAAAAATAATATTCCGTATACAATTATTATTACCAGTCATACAATAGTTTCAAAAAAAAAAATTGTTGTTGAAAAATAAAAAACATATTTTGTTTTCTTATTCATTGTAAATTTTTGATAATATCTTATCGCTCAACACTGAAAAGACTCATGAAGAAACAGGCGCTTCTTTTATTGGTAATTTCCGGGATGGTTTTTTCAGCCTATTCTCAAAACGCATCAGTAAAAGGAGTGATTTCCGATACGATCAGCAAGATAAATCTTCAAAATGCGGTTATCAGTTTACTGCGAAAAAAAGACTCCGTTCTTCAAACATATACCAGAGCAAATGAACATGGCAGTTTTGAGATGAGTGATCTTTCGAAAGGAAAATATATATTACTGATCACTTATCCCGACTATGCAGATTATGCCGATACATTTTCGTTAGCAGAAAATTCATCCATCAATTTGGGAATGATAAGTATGATCACCAAAGCACATTTGTTGCAGGAAGTAATAGTAAAACAAAGCATTTCTGCTATCAGATTAAAAGGCGATACAACAGAATACAAAGCCGATAGTTTTCATGTGCAGGCCGATGCCAGCGTTGAAGATCTATTAAAAAAATTACCCGGTATACAAGTTGATAAAACCGGACAAATAACAGCGCAAGGCGAAAAAGTTCAAAAAGTTTTGGTAGATGGAGAAGAGTTTTTTGGTGATGACCCGACATTGGTCACACAAAATATTCGTGCCGATATGGTCGATAAAGTGCAGGTGTTTGATAAAAAAAGTGATCAGGCAACTTTTACCGGAATTGATGACGGACAGAAAACAAAAACTATCAATTTAAAATTAAAGGATGATAAGAAGAATGGATATTTCGGAAAAATAAATGCGGGTGCCGCAACAGGCGGTTATCACGACAATCAGGCCTTGTTTAATTCATTCAGAAAAAAACAAAAATTTGCAGCGTATGGAATTGTTTCCAACACAGGTAAAACAGGATTGAACTGGCAGGATCAAAACAGTACAGGAACTTCGGATGTAACTACTGTAATTACAGATGGAGGAGATTCGTACAGCGTCATAAACAGTGATGATATTACCGGATGGGGCGGCAATTATAACGGACAGGGAAAACCGTTGGTACAAACAGGCGGTTTACATTTTAATAATAAATGGAATGATGATAAGCAATCAATAAACCTTAATTATAAAGCTTTGCAATTACAGGTAGACGGGCAAAGTAATACCAGCACAGAATATATTTTACCCGATACTTTATATTATAATAACCAAACGCAAAACTTTAATAATAAAGTTTTACGAAATAAAATAAACGGTACGTATGAAGTTGAATTTGATTCAACATCATCGTTAAAAGTGGTGAGCGACGGAACATTGGAACATAAATCAACAATAAATAATTACAGCACCGAAGCCCTCACAAAAAATAGCAAACTTGTAAATAACGGAAACAGAAATATTACTGCCGATGGTGATAATAATTATTTGAATACTGATATCTTATGGCGCAAAAGATTGCAAAAAAAAGGAAGAACGATCTCGATAGATTTTAAAGAGAATTATTCGATGAAAGCCTCTGCAGGCAACCTCTTTGCTCAAAATAACTTTTATACGGATGGCAATCCAACACCATCTATGCAAACTACGGAT
This sequence comes from Bacteroidota bacterium, assembly GCA_028877045.1. Taxonomy (GTDB): domain Bacteria; phylum Bacteroidota; class Bacteroidia; order Chitinophagales; family Chitinophagaceae; genus CAIQDX01. The sequence goes on from JAGWPQ010000425.1 coordinate 3,085, forward strand.
CAATATAAAACAAGCAATAATAAATTGCTTGCATTCGACAGTAAGTTTACATATACCGAACCGCTTTCATCTGCATCATCACTTGTTGCTAATTACGAATTAATTATAAACAACAGTTTATCTAACAGAAGTTCGTTCAATAAAGATGCCAACGGTTTATACAAAATTTTAGACAGCACTTACAGTAACGATTATACTTTTAATTATCTCACACACAAAACCGGTTTGGCTTATTCTTTCATTAATAAAAAAATACGATTCAATATTGGCAATAATCTTGGGTTCACCAATTTTACGCAACAGGATAATTATACAAATATTCAAACAGGTAGAAATTTTATAAACTGGTTCCCTCAGACAAGATTTAATTATTTGTTTACAAGTCAAAAATCTCTTTCATTTTCTTATAATGGCAATACAACACAACCATCATTATTGCAAATACAACCTGTTAAAACCAATGATGATCCCTTAAACATTACAATTGGCAATGCGGCATTAAAACCATCATTTACTAACAATTTCGATCTTAATTTTCAGGATTATAAAACATTAGAAAATAAATTTTTCTATGTCCATCTTAATTATCGTTTCATCGAAAATGAATTTAGTACAAACGATAATGTTGACAGTTCGGGGCGAAGAGTTTCACAAACAATCAATGTTAACGGCAATTACTCTCTTTCAGGATTTTTGAATTATTATTTCAAAATAAAAAAACCGGAATTGAGGCTGGGCTTTAACGGTGATTTCAATATCAATCAAAATGCGAATATCATCAATGGACTCACCAATATAACCAACAGCAGTAATTATACTTTCGGATTGTTTGCAAGTCAGGTGAAAGAGAAAAAGTTAGATAACAGTATCCGTGCAGATGCAACTTATACAACAAGCACATCTTCAATTCAGCAAAATATAACAACACATTACTGGACGTATACAATTCATCCTGATCTGGATTTTTATTTTTCGAAGAAATGGCATTTACATACCGATTGTGATTTTATTTTCAGACAAAAAACAAGTGTATTTGATAATAACAACAATGTTATTTTTTGGAATTTATGGTTCGATAAAAAGGTTTTAAAGAGCAATGCTTTGATGATAAGAGTTTCGGCAAACGATATTTTGAATCAGAACAAAGGATTTAACCGGACGGTAAACAGCAACTTTATTTCACAAAACACGTATACCACCATTCAGAGATATTTTATGCTCTCGGTGATATGGAATTTTAATAAAAATAATCCTACGAAAGAAGAAGACTGGAGAAATTAATTCAAAATTATTTTTATGAAAAAGATCTATTGTTTGATTTCTGTTTTTTTGATCATCCAATCTTCCGGGGCGCAAAACAATCGCTTTATAACCGAAGGCAGGATCGAGTTTGAACGAAAAGTTAATTTGCATTCTCAAATTAACGGAAATGATACATGGCAGGAAGAATATAAAAAAACATTGCCAAAAATTCAAACAACTTATTTTAATCTTTTGTTCAGCAACAACAAAACTTTATACAAACCGGGAAGAGAAGTTGCCGAAAATAATAAAATAAATAATTGGTGGGCATTGCCGGCACAGGATAATATTATATACACCGATTTAGATAAACAACAATCAATCAGCGAAAAAAATTTATTTGAAAAATATTTTTTAATCACCGACAGCACAAGAAAAATTAATTGGAAAATTACCGATGAGAAAAAAAATATTGCAGGTTTCGAATGCCGCAGAGCCAATGCCATCATCATGGATTCGATCTATGTAGTTGCATTTTATACCGATGAGATCATAACGCCAGGTGGTCCCGAATCCTTTACGGGCTTGCCTGGCATGATATTGGGGGTTGCACTTCCGCATGAACATATTACATGGTTTGCCACAAAATTATTTACAATGTTTGTAAATGAAACTGATCTTAAAACAAATTCTACCTTTTTTTCTTTCCAATGATATTGTGGTCTGGTTGTATCTTAAGCTAAGAAAAAAGAATTCGAGGATTATCTTATATCATGGGATTTCTGATTTACCAGA
>JAGWPQ010000426.1 GCA_028877045.1 Bacteroidota bacterium
AAATAAATATAAATAAAAAACTAATCTTCCTTATATTGTCTGCGGTGGTTGTTACGTTTAACGCTTGTATAAAAGATGCAAACAGTGGAACAATCGTAAACGGATTAAAGCCCATGGCATTGATCCCTGAAGGAGGAATGACAAATTTTTCGAAAGCTTCTTTAAGTTTCCCATCTGCCGACTTATCCGATACAGTAACATTCCATGCAAACTATGCATGGACAAATGTTGCTCCAACAGATATAACTTTTACTTTGGGTTACGATGCTAATGCATTAAGTGCTTATAACAGCCTTGGGGGTATTCAATACGAAAAGTTTCCGGATAGCATTTATTCGTATAAAGGAACTTCAGTAGTAGTAAAGGCAGGGCAAAGCTATTCTGATGCTATACCATTAGTGGTATATCCAACTAAAATCGACCCTACCCGCAACTATATGCTTCCTATCAGCATAATGAGTGCACCAGGCACAACTATCAGTGGAAATCTTTCTACCATTTATTATCATTTTATCGGTAATCCTATAGCCGGTGCTTATATGGAAGAATGGATACGCTGGCAAAATGCTTCCGGAAGTGGCTCTCCGGCATACGATTTCGCAGGTATGGCTAATGTGTTTTCAGCAACAAGTCCTACCGAAATATCAGTTACAAGTCAGGCTAACGGATTGACATTTATAATTGATTTTACGAATAATGGCGGTGTGCTAAGTAATTTTACAGCCACCATTGATCCTGCAAGTTATCCAAATGCCGGTATTGCTTCGATACTAAGTGGCCCTACTGTAACGGCAGATTTGGTTAATAAAAAATTTACTATAGACTTCTCCTATAATCTTGCTAGTGGAGCCGGAAGAACCGTAAGAGAAATTTTTACAAAGTAGTATAATATTTTTGTAGAAAAAAAGTGACCTGAATTCTATTTCAGGTCACTTTTTTATTGATTAAAACTTTGTATGAGTTTAATAAGGAATTGTTCGTCAATATGAGCGCTTCCATTTTGTTGAAAGTAATCCTGTATTTGTTTTGTATTTGAAAATACTTTTTTAATACTTTTCTCTTTTAAATCAACTTTTTGCGGCAAACCATTTTTATACGAAATATAATAAGTTATTTCATCTTTAAACTCATCATAATTATTACCTGCTTTGATTTTTTCCATGTCATATGGACTGGCTTTTACAAAACTTGTTTTTACAAATTTTAAAAGTGTATATGCATTTTCGTTCTTTACCAATACTTCATAAAAAATATCTTTATTGTTTGAATCAAAATGAGACCCGGATTCAAAAAAAGGTGTTTTATCAGGAGCATTCAGTGTGAAAGAATAAATTTGATTTTTATCGGCCAATAATACAGTATCAGAATTTTTGAGTTTAATAAAAAGCTCCTGCCGAACTTTATCGAACAAGAATAAATACATATCATTTTTAATCAGTGCTTTGTTAGCGGTGATCACTGATCCGGCTGTCCAGTTAGGATAATAGAATTGACTTCCGTTTACAGTTCCGGAGGAATAAGACTGGAAACCTTGTCCGTTTGTTTGTACACGACCGAATTTTGAAATTGCATTAAATTCATTCTGCATCCCAATAGCACTTATGTCCTGCGAAAAAACAAGGTTAACACAGAGAATACAGCAACTGCCTAGAAATATTTTTTTCATAAAAGATTATTTGAACATAAATTTACTTTTTTTACTAACATGTATTTAATTTATTTAACATGGCCGATCAACAACAACCCAACCAGCTTAATATTGAAATCAGTGAAGAAATTGCAGAAGGCAGTTATGCCAATCTTGCCATCATTACACATAGTCATGCCGAATTTGTGATCGATTTTGTGAATGTGATGCCCGGTACCCCCAAGAGCAAAGTAAAAAGCCGCATTATTTTTACACCCATGCACGCCAAGCGTTTCATGAAGGCAATGATCGATAATATCGAAAAATACGAAGCAGTGAACGGCAGCATACAAGATCTGGAACAAATTGAGATACCAATGAATTTTGGCGGACCTACGGCGCAAGCTTAGTTGGGAGTCGTTAGTCGAGAGTCAGGAGTCAAAAGTCAGGAAAATTTATCGGGATTGTTTATCATGTACCAAATTAATTTTGCGATTTCGGTATTTAATGAAGTTAATCTTTCATATTCTTCAAGAGCAAGATATTTGCAGTCTTTAGAAAAATCTAGCCATACTTGTGTTTCGGCATTCTCTGTTTCAGAATCATTTAGTTTGCTAATGAAATAATCCTTGTAACGCCTTCTTCTGTAAGCCTCAACAATATTTGTACAAACAGATCTTGATGATCTTCTGATTTGATCTATCAAAGAATATTTTTCTTCACTTGGAAACTGTTTTGTGATAACAAATATTTCCATGGCTAATTCATACGCTTTCTTAAAAGCAAATAGTTCTTTATAATGTCCCATAGATTATAATTAAAACGTATTCAGATTCCCGACTAACGACTCCTGACTCCTGACTCCGGACTCCCGACTCCTAAAGGATTCCTTCGTCGGCAAAACTTAAATAGCCTTCATCGCTTACAATGATGTGATCGGTAACAACAATATCAAAATATCTGGCAGCTTCTTTTATTTTATATGTTAGATCCTCATCCTGTTTACTTGGTTTTAAACTGCCACTCGGATGATTGTGCGAAAGGATAATGGCTGTGGCATTATGTTCCAGGGCTTTCCTTAAGATGATCCTCGGATCGGCAACAGTTGCCGTAATACCTCCTTCACTGATTATTTCATAATGCAATATTTTATTGGCACGGTTTAAAAATACCACTGCAAATACTTCGTGCTTTTTATATTGCAATTGCGAACGCAGATATTCGGCAATATCTTTACTGCCGAGAATAATGTTCTTTTTCTTTTCACTGCTGTCCCGCCTGATACCTAATTCCAAAGCGGCTGCAATGCTGATAGATTTTGCTTTACCTAATCCTTTTATTTTTAATTGCAGATATTCCTGAACGGAAAGCTTCCCTAATTTTTGGAGATCATTATTTACTGCTGACAATAGATCTTTGGCAAGATCAACAGCAGTTTTATCTTTTGTACCGTTATTGATAAGGATGGCCAGCAATTCCGAATTGCTTAATGATGAAGCACCTTTCAACATTAATTTTTCTCTGGGCCTGTCATCTTCAGCCCATTCTTTAATAGATAATTTTTCCATGAAGTTATTTTTATATGCAATTATTCATGGGGGGAGAATATGCAAAGAAAACCTCTTGTGATTACAAGGTTTAAAAAATATTACAGAGCAATTTACAATTTCTTCTTCTAATCTTTATCTTCGCCGCAACTCATCAGTCTATGAACCCATCAGTAAAAATTTTTTCGGGTATTGGTTCGCGAAAGCTGGCAGAAAAGATCTCTCAACGCTTCGGGGCCCCATTAGGAAAAATTAATATTCAAAAATTCAGTGACGGCGAATTTCAACCCATCTTCCTAGAAAGTATTCGCGGCGATTATGTTTTTTTAGTGCAAAGCACTTATGCACCTACCGACAATTTAATGGAATTGTTATTGATGATCGATGCCGCCAAACGAGCCAGTGCTTATAAAATTATTGTCGTGATCCCTTATTACGGTTATGCCCGTCAGGACAGGAAAGACAAGCCCCGTGTGGCCATCGGAAGTAAACTGATCGCTACTTTATTGGAAGCAGCCGGTGCCGACAGGGTGATCACGATGGACCTTCATGCACCGCAAATACAGGCATTTTTTGATATTCCGGTAGATCATTTGGATAGTTCGGCAATTTTTATCCCTTACATCGAACAACTTAAACTGCAAAACCTTACTTTTGCGGCCCCTGACGTAGGAAGTACCAACAGAGTGAGAGAGATCTCGAGCTTTTTTAATGCTGAAATGGTCATCTGTGACAAGCATAGAAAACGTGCAAATGAGATAGCCAGCATGGTAGTGATCGGTGAAGTGAAAGACAGAGACATTGTATTGATAGATGATATTTGCGATACAGGCGGAACATTGGCAAAAGCAGCCAGTCTGTTAATTGAAAAGGGTGCCAGAAGTGTCAGAGCATTGTGTACGCATCCTGTGTTGAGCGGGAATGCTTACGAGAATATTGAAAACAGTGTGTTGGAGGAATTAGTGGTTTGCGATACGATCCCTTTGAAACAGGAAACAAAAAAAATAAGAGTTCTTTCAGTAGCCGATCTGTTTGCAATAGCCATCAGAAATGCGTATGAAAATAAGAGTATCACCAGTCTCTTTATTCATTCGCAATTAAGAGGAAGAGATAAACAAGGTTAGATGCTAAATGTTGAATGTTAGATGATGAATGTTGAATTTATCAAACTTTCAATTACCGACTTTCGGTCTTACTGACTTTCGGACTTTTTTACAACATAGTTCTTTAATATAAACAAACAATAAAAAATGAAAACGATTACAATCGAAGGACAACTGAGGACCGACTTTGGCAAAAAAGCCACCCGCCAACTTCGCTCTCAGGAATTAGTGCCAGGTGTAATTTACGGGGGTGCTCAGGAGATTAATTTCTCTGCTCCGGCTAAGGCTTTCAAGCCATTAGTGTACACTGCAGAATTCCAGTTAACAGAAGTTAAAGTAGATGGCAAAAAGTATCAATGCATCTTGAAAGATCTGCAATTTGATAAAGTAAGTGATGATCTGATCCACGTAGATCTGTTAGAATTGGTTGGCGACAAAAAAGTAGTTGCTACACTGCCTATTAAATTTACAGGTGTTTCTGTAGGTGTAAAAGAAGGCGGTAAGCTGATCACTAAAATGAAATCTTTAAAAGTAAAATGTTTACCTAAACATTTAAAAGAGTTCATAGAAGTTGATATAACTAATTTGGAATTGAATGGTAACATTCGTGTTGAGGATGTAAAAGATGCCAATCTTGAGATATTGAATTCACCACGTATCCCAATTGCATCAGTTGTGTTGACAAGGGTATTGAAACAGGAAGAAGCTGCTGCTGCACCTGCCGCTGCTGCTGCACCTGCCGCCGCCGCTGCGCCTGCTGCAAAAGCTGCTGCTCCTGCAAAAGATGCGAAGAAGAAATAATTTAATTCTTTCTATAGTGAAATCCCTCAACATTGTTGGGGGATTTTTTTTGCTTGGAATAGTAAAAGCAAAATAAAATTCAATTTGTTTTATAGATCATTTCATCAATACTTTTTTTCAACCTGCTTAAAACTATTCGACCCATAAACTACTAAACCAATAAACTTCTATTTTTACAATCATGAATAAATTTTTAATTGTCGGATTGGGTAATGTAGGAACAGAATATCACCGTACCCGTCACAATATCGGATTTGATGTGGTGGATGCATTTGTATTAAAGCATGGTGCCATGTTTCAGTTGGGACGATTGGCTTATGTGGCAGAAATAAAATGGAAAGGGAAAATATTTGTCTGCATAAAACCTACCACCTACATGAACCTGAGTGGAAAGGCTTTTAAATATTGGATGGATAAAGAAAAAATTGCATTGGAAAATACAATGACCATTGTTGATGATGTGGCGTTACCGCTTTCAAAACTCAGGCTTCGCCCGTCGGGAAGCGATGGCGGACACAATGGACTGCGCGATATACAATTAACCATCGGTACCGATCAATACCCCAAATTAAGATTCGGTACAGGAAATGATTTTCCAAAAGGCATGCAGGTAGAATTTGTTTTGGGAAGATGGTGGCCCGAGGAACAGGCCATTGTACAGCAAAAAACAGAGAAATGTTTAGAGGTTATTGAATCGTTTGCCACCATAGGTATAGAAAAGGCAATGAACATGGTAAATAACCTATCCTTCACCGGCACACAATAAAATCTTCTTTTTGGAGTTATAGTTAGCGAAAATATAATCCAAGTAATCATCCAAACTGATTATCGGCTATTCTTAGCCACTAAAGTTTCGGTTACTTAATTACTATTTAATGCAACAACTATGAAAATATTCTGCGTTGGAAGGAATTATGCCGACCATGCGAAAGAGTTGGGTAATGCCGTTCCGGAAGAACCTGTAATATTCATGAAGCCCAAAAGCGCTTTATTGCAGAGTCATGCCCCATTCTTTTACCCCGAATTCTCAAACGAACTTCATTATGAAGCCGAATTGGTTCTGCATATCTGCAAGAACGGGAAATATATACCCGAACGCACAGCCAATAAATTCTATAACAAACTTACTGTTGGTATCGATTTTACTGCCCGCGATATTCAGGCCGAATTAAAGAAAAAAGGATTGCCCTGGGAAAAAGCTAAAGCCTGGGATAATTCGGCTGTGGTTGGAAAATGGATCGATATAACTGCCGACACCTTTAAAAATCCTATCAATTTCTCTTTACTCAATAACAAAGAAACGGTGCAGCAAGGAAACAGTAAAGACATGATCTTTTCTTTTGATTTTATCGTATCACATATATCCAATTATTTTTCTTTAAACATTGGTGATTTGGTTTTTACAGGAACACCTGCAGGCGTGGGCGAATGTGTTGTGGGTGATAAGCTGGAAGGTTATCTGGAAAAAGAAAAAATGTTTGAAGTAGAGATTAAATAAAAAATTGCAAACCGGATAAACTAATGTTGAACCGAGATACATTGATAACTGCATACAAGCTGATGGTTTCGGCCAAAGCTATGAGCGACACATACGATGCAAACCGCGAGGTTTGTAAGTATGTGCATTCAACATCTCGTGGTCACGAAGCAATACAAATTGCGACAGGTTTACAAATGCAGTCATGCGATTGGTTAAGTCCGTATTACCGCGACGACAGTATGTTGATTGCTTCCGGATTTACACCATACGAACTGATGTTACAATTGCTGGCAAAAAAGGATGATCCTTTTTCTGCCGGTCGTTCTTATTATTGTCACCCCAATAACAGGGCTGAAGGTAAACCGGGAATCATTCATCAAAGCAGTACAGCAGGCATGCAAGCCATACCCACAACGG
>JAGWPQ010000427.1 GCA_028877045.1 Bacteroidota bacterium
ACAGGGGTGCCATTCCTGTTTTTTACAACAACTTTTTCTATATCGCGCAAGGAGGTCACCTGTCCCAGTCCCCGGATGAAATAGGCATTGTCCTGCTGTTCTATATAAGAGCCGCCGGTGTTTTCATTATTGTTCTGAAGCGCTGTAAACAGTTCGGGGATGGTAATGCCCATAGCGTTCAATTGTTCATTGTTAACCGCCACTTCATACTGCTTTACAAAACCGCCCCAGCCGTTAATTTCAGCCACCCCTGGCGTACCTGCCAATTGCCGGGTTACGATCCAGTCCTGTATAGTACGCAGATCGGTGGGGGAATATTTTTGCTCATACCCTGGTTTAGCTTTAATAACATACTGGTAAATTTCCCCAAGCCCCGTTGAAATGGGTGACATGCCCGGCGTACCGGCATCATGAGGAATAACGGCTTCCGCTTCTTTTAAACGCTCTGCCACCTGCTGCCTGGCCCAATAAATATCCGCGTCATCTTTAAATACGACGGTTACCATTGAAAGGCCCGAACGGGAAATAGAGCGGTTCTCCGTTACTTTAGGAATATTGGCCAGCGCCAGTTCTATTGGCGCCGTAATGTATTGCTCCACTTCCTGGGCGCCCAGGTTAGGCGCATTGGTAATTACCTGTACCTGGTTATTGGTAATATCCGGCTGGGCATCAATGGGCAGACGCACAGCGGAGTAAATGCCCCAAATAATCAACGCCAGCGTAAAAATGCCAATGATGAGTTTATTATAAATGGAAAAATGAATGATCTTATCAAAAATGTTCATAAACTTATTTATTTGTCAAGTTGTAATTTTTTTGGTTGTAGTCAGCGCAATAACCAGTGCGATTAATCCAATCAATGCGCATAGTATAAAGCCCCACTGTAATCCCCAGGTTTGCGATACTACCCCCATAATTAAAGGCCCGGCCATATCTCCAAATTCTTTAAAAGAACCGGCAATGCCCATCGTGGCTCCCATTTGATTTTTCTTTGCCAATTTACTAACCAGCGTATCCGTATTTGTCCAAACTGTACCAATGCCAATACCGGCAGTGATACAAACAATGATCAGCGGTGTGCCTGCTACAAACGGAATGGTAGCAGTAGCCAAACAAGAAAGAAGCATACCTACACATACCGTAACCTTTGCGTTCATCTTGTCCGCCAACCAGCCTGCCAATGGTTGTACCAGCAGGTAAGAAATAGCTGTTATAGCTACCAATAAACCTGATTGAAAAGCATTGTAACCCAAATTGTGAATGTGTACCGGCAGGAATCCGAAGAGGATGCCTACAAAAAACATATTAATAATGATAATCAGAAACCAGGGCATTAGAATCTTATTCCTAAAAATAGCGGTTAATGCCTTTAATGAAAATTCGTCATCATCATCAAATGCCTTGCTATTTTTTGTCGGCCCATTGGGCAATAAAAAAACAAGCAACAGTGCCAGGACGCCGATGCCGGCAGAAGCGTAGAAAATACTACCGAAACCAGACTTTAAAACAATAGCACCACCAATAACCGGGCTAAGTACATAGCCAGCACCTTTAATGGCGTTATAAATACCGAACGCCTGGCCCTTATTTTCCTGATAGAAACTACCTACCATCGCCAGCGAAACTGCCGACAATGCTGCCGCACCAAGCCCCTGTAAGAACCGAACAACGATGAGCAGTTTAGGAGAAATAAATGGATAGAGCAATGAGGCGATGATAAAAACTACGATGCCAGCTAACATGGCTTTTTTCATACCTTTTTTATCTGCCATGCTTCCAAACACAGGTTTTGCCAGGATTTCCGAAAAATCAAATGCAGCAATCAGCACACCGATCATGGTAAGGCCGATACCTGCCTCCTTGGCATAAAAAGGAAGGTTAACGGCAACGATGTGCGCTCCAAATGATGTAACAAACCCCATGAAACCCAGTATGAATGCAAACCGCAAAGAGGTTCTCATAACATAAAGATTCGTGATCAATAATTAAGATGAAAATAAAATGGGTAATTACCCCACAGCTATCTTACTGTAATCGGATGAAACAGGTAGCTGTTTTCAGGTTGTACTGAATTGTGTATTAAAAAAGGGAAGTACGATCTAAATTCGCCAGACCGAATAAAAGATAAAGAGCTTATCCTGGGTGTCGCTTTTTATAAAATGAAAAGCACTTGATATTTCTTTGCGGTTTCGTCCAGCAAAAACAAATGAGTTGGTTTTTCCCTCATTTAGAATGAAAGGTTTATTTTCTGGCGTTTGGCATTCGTCTGAGGAGTTTAAAGAAATATCATCGGCTTTCTGATAAGTATCATACTCATCAAAAAATGTATTATGTGCCGCACCTAAATCTATTTCTGATGCAGAAATAAAAAAGGACAGGCTCACAATAACCAGTAATATTCTGTTTAGCCAAACATTCATTGGGGTAAAAATAGTATTTTTTACAATAGGAATCAAACCATAAGACAAACACATGGATTATTGTTTCTGCTATTAAAACTTTGTCTGATGAGAATTATATGGTTTCTCCTAACTTTCACTTCTGAAACCAGCGTACCCAATAAAATTGGGTTACCTCCAATAAGCAAACGCAAAGACAGTTTTTCATCTACATCTAAAACTGGGATAAATTAGTTTTCCCAAGTTTTCTAATGAATTGAATTTATCTGCTGCACCGTCTAATTCTTCACTACTGATTTTTGTAGTCATTTGATTACCTGGTATTGCTGAACTAAATGTTTCAAATCGGGGTCATTCTTGATGCGTTCCATTTCTCTTTCGACAATGATCATAACATTCTGCTTTACTTATCTTTAATTGGCTTCGATTTCCTCCTTCATATTATCAGCTCCGCTTTCATCGGTAAAAGATAATATCTGCGGTATTTTTTGTAGGCTTTGTTTTGTGGTATGCTTATTTCTCGTTCTGTTTATCCATCTTCTTTATAAGCCCGTCCCAGAGTTTATCAAGAAATTTTGTGCGATTCATTTTGCGCGTTCTCAATTCTAAAAATGTCTGATAAAAATTGCCTAAATCAATATTAAACAGTATTTTCAAAATACTGTGCTATCAGTCTTATGTTGCTGTTCCCGTTGTCGAAAACACCCTGACAATTCAATGCGTAAATCAATTTTATCATGGCGGTTTTACTTCCAGTCCAATTTAATTTCACTGTGGCTACTGCTTTATTGTCCTGAGTTTTGCTGTATAGTTGATCTTCAATATAAACCTGTATCAAGTCGTTGGCAATTATCTTGGCAACCTTGTAATCATGTGAAGTGGAAAAGGTCTGATTTGTCTGAAAATAATAAGTGCCCAACCATAGCTTTATATTGTGCTTGCCCTGCACAAAAAAAGTTTTCATCAAGATAGGAATTGTTGCTACGATAATATTTATA
>JAGWPQ010000428.1 GCA_028877045.1 Bacteroidota bacterium
TAACTCTTCTCATTATCAAACGCTTTCCCGGCCTGTTGAGTTTAACGGAAAGAAATGGGTTTTGCTTTTTGCCCGACACAATAATCCAATACCTCTTTTTCAGAGCAGAGCGATTATCGTATTAATAGGTGGGGCTTTATTAAGTTTATTATTGTTTCTGTTATCGATCTCATTAATAAACACCCGGCGCAGGGCCTTACAAATTGCCAAACAATTAACAGTAGAGTTAAAAGAAAATGCGGAAAAATATAAAAATTTATCTAATCTGTTTGAATCAATTATCGATCATGTTCCAGGGCTTCTTTTTTATAAAGACAAAAAGAATAATTACATAAGGATAAACAAATACATTGCCCATGCGCATGGAAAACAAAAGTCTGAAATAGAGGGTAAAAATTTGAGTGAATTATATTCAAAAGAAGATGCTGAAAAATATTATCAGGACGATTTAAAGGTTATAAATTCTGGTGTTCCAAAATTGAATATTGAGGAAGAATGGACAACAGAAGATGGTTTAAAATGGATCAACACAAGCAAGATCCCTTTTGTTAATGATGCCGGAGAAATTATAGGTATTATTGGCATTTCAATCGATATTACCGAACGTGTTAAAGCCGAGCGACAATTGCGTGAGTCGGAGGAAAAGTTTTCTGCTACTTTCCATGCCTCACCTTACCTGATATCCATCACACGAATCTCAGATGGAACGATTTTAGAGGTTAACGAGGGTTACACAAATCTGCTGGGATATTCGCGTGACGAATCAATAGGCAAGAATACTTCCGGACTTTCTATATGGGTTGATCCGGCTGATCGTGCTACCTTCATCGCTTCTTTGGAAAAGTATGGAGAGATCAATAATTTCGAAACAAGACTTAAGTGTAAAGACGGCACAATTATAACAGTCATTGATTCAGCAAAAACTATTAATTTTCAGGGAGAGCCTTGTACTCTTTCAATCGTTCATGATATCACCGATCGCAAGCGGGCAGAAGATATAATACTCAATGCAGGTTTATACAATAGAAGTTTAATTGAAGCAAGCATCGATCCGCTTGTAACAATAGGACCCGACAGAAACATAACCGACGTAAACAAAGCAACCGAAGATGCTACAGGCTTACTCAGAGAGCAACTTATCGGAAGTGATTTCTCCAATTATGTTACAGAACCAGAGCAAGCCAACAAAGCCTATAAACAAGTACTGGAAAAAGGTTTTATAAAAAATTATCCGCTTACTATTCGCCATGCTGATGGAAAAACAACCGATGTACTTTATAATGCAACGGTTTATAAAAATCAGCAGGGCGAAGTCGTTGGTGTATTTGCGGCAGCAAGGGATATTACTGAAAGTAAACGGACTGAAGAAGTAATACGAAATGCGAATCTATATAACCGAAGTTTGATCGAAGCAAGCATCGATCCACTTGTAACCATCGGACCTGATGGAAAAATAACCGATGTAAACAAAGCAACCGAAAATGTTACAGGCTTACTGAGAAAGCAACTTATCGGAAGTGATTTCTCTGATTATTTTACCGAACCTCAACTCGCAGAGACTGGTTATAAGAAAGTATTAGCCGATGGTTTTGTAAAAGACTATCCACTCACCATTCGTCATGCCGATGGAAAAACAACCGATGTACTTTACAATGCAACGGTTTATAAAAATCAGAAGGGTGAAATAATTGGCGTTTTTGCAGCTGCAAGGGATATTACAGAAAGTAAACGGTCGCAGGAAATAATACGAAATGCGAATCTATATAACCGAAGTTTGATCGAAGCAAGCATCGATCCGCTTGTAACCATCGGGCCTGATGGTAAAATAACCGATGTAAACAAAGCGACCGAAGATGTGACAGGTATGCCGAGAGTGCAACTTATCGGAAGCGATTTTTCTAATTATTTTACCCAATCCCAACAAGCCAACATCGGTTATAAACAAGTACTTGAAAAAGGTTCTGTAAAAGATTATCCCCTCACTATTCGTCGTACTGACGGAAAAACAACTGATGTACTTTACAACGCAACGGTTTATAAAAATGCAGATGGCAAAATAGTAGGCGTTTTTGCAGCTGCAAGAGATATCACCGAAAGGAAAAAGAATGAAGAGGCTTTGATAAAATCTGAAAGTAACCTGAGAGCAATATTCGAAAATACTTCCAAAGGCTTTTTATTGATGGACAATACATTCACGGTTATCGAATTCAATAGTTTAATGGAAAAATATATAGCAATTTCAGACAATATTATATTGCGCAAAAATGAAAATATATTTAATAATATTCCGCCTGAAAGACAGGAATTTTTAAGGACCCAATTCAATACAGCATTGGATGGCGAAAAAGTTCATTACGAAATTTCATACTCGTTTTCAGGTAACACCACTATTTATTTCGAAGTAAAAATGTACCCCGTACTTGATCCGGAAGAAAGGGTAGCCGGTATCTGTATTTCGTATGAAGATATAACCACCAGAAAATTAACAGAAGAACAGATCATCGAATTAAATAAAGACCTTGATAAAAAAGTTCAGGAACGAACCATGCAATACGAATTGGTGAATCAGGAATTGGAATCATTTACTTTCTCTGTTTCACACGATCTGCGTGCTCCTCTGCGGGCGGTAAATAGTTATGCCCAGATACTGGAAGAAGATTACAGCGATAAATTAGATGAGGATGGGAAAAAAATGCTGAAGCATATTGAAAATAACGGAAAGAAAATGGGCCGGCTTATTGACGATCTCCTTGCATTCTCCAGACTTGGCCGCAAAGAATTAAAAAGAGTGGATGTTAATATGAATGATCTGACAAAGGCCGTGGTGGACGAATTAAATCAAACATTTCCTAACCAGGCTACAATAGAAATAGCCGATTTGCCGATTGTGCAGGGCGACTACAGTTTATTGTATCAGGCAATGTTAAACCTCGTATCCAATGCCATTAAATATTCTTCCAAAAAAGACAAGCCGGTTATAAAAATATTTACAGAACAAAAAGACGGAAAAACAATTTTTACCATAAAAGATAACGGTGCAGGTTTTGACATGCGTTTTGCCGAAAAATTATTTGGTGTATTTCAACGCCTGCATTCAGAAGAGGAATTCGAAGGTAGCGGTATTGGATTGGCCATCGTACATCGCATCATTGCCAAACATGGTGGCGAAGTATGGGGCGAAGGCAAGGTAAACGAAGGCGCAACTTTTCATTTCAAACTAAATTAACTTTATTATGGACA
>JAGWPQ010000429.1 GCA_028877045.1 Bacteroidota bacterium
ACATCAAAGAGATCTATCCGCAACAAAGTATAATTGTAGTTACCCTTATCATCGTTTTCAATCGGTATTAGCGGTTAACGCATACTTAATTGATGATGAACCTGCATAGAATGAAGCCCTGATCTTTACTTGATCGTAGTGATAATTTTTTCGTTTTATTTTCAAACTGATTTAAACTTAACATTATCTCAAAACAGCCTTTCCTATATTTGAAGTCAATGATTTTGCAGTATGCCCAAACAACACATCATACCAAGAGATATCAGCTGGCTCAGTTTTAATGGCAGGGTTTTGCAGGAAGCGAACGACCCTTCGGTTCCGCTGGAACAACGCATCCGCTTTCTCGGCATTTATTCCAATAACAGCGATGAATTTTTTCGTGTTCGTGTAGCCACACTAAAACGCATGACCGAGTTTGCAGAGAAGCGAAAGAAACTAAATCTGCACATGGAAGAAGAGCCGCAGAAAATTTTAGATGCCATACAGTTAATTGTACTGCAACAACAAAATGAATTCCATAGAATTTGGGATGGCATCATAAAAGAACTGCGCAAAGAAAAGATATTCCTGGTCGATGAAAAACATTTGAACCGTGAGCAAAAGAATTTTGTTCGTACTTTTTTTGACGAACAGGTGCGCAGCAATGTTATTCCGCTGATGATCGAAAGCCTGCAACAACTACCCTACCTGCGCGATAAAAGTATTTATCTCGGTGTGGTGATGAGCAAAAACAATTCGGCTTACAAACAAAAGTATTCGTTGATAGAAGTTCCGGCAAGAGCGCTGGGGCGCTTTGTGGAACTGCCTTCCAGGCCCGGAGAACATTCAATTATTTTACTGGAAGATGTGATCCGTTTTAATCTGCCTTACATTTTTTCTTATTTCGATTATGATCATTTCGACTCGCATATTTTTAAAGTAACCAAAGATGCAGAGTTGGATATTGATAATGATATCAGCACAACATTTGTAGAAAAAATAGAGAAGGGTTTAAAGAACCGCCGCAAAGGAAAGCCTGTTCGTTTTGTGTACGATAAAGAAATGGATGCGGGTTTATTGGAATATCTGATACGCCGTTTAAGCCTTTCGCGGAAAAGTAATTTAATTCCGGGTGGGCGCATACACAATTTCCGGCACTTTATGGATTTTCCCGAAGTATTTAAAAATAAAAGTGCAAGGCGCAAACCATTTACACATCCTGCATTACAGAACTCTGTTCGTGTAACCGATGTGATCATCAAGCAAGATGTGATGCTTCATTTTCCTTATCACACTTTCAATGCTTTGATCGATCTGTTGCGTGAAGCTGCTATGGATCCTGATGTTAGTTCTATTAAAATAACAGCCTATCGTTTAGCGCCCAATTCAAAGATCATTAATGCATTGATCAATGCGGCACGCAACGGAAAAGAAGTGGTGGTGATGCTGGAACTGAAAGCAAGATTTGATGAAGAAGCCAATTTGGAATGGAAAGAGATTCTGGAAGAAGAAGGTGTGAAAGTATTGCTGGGCGTGCCCCGTATGAAAATACATGCCAAGGTTTGCATCATTAAAAAAAGAAAAGGAAAGAAAACAATTCAATATGGATTTGTAAGTACCGGCAATTTGAACGAACGTACCGCCAGGGTTTACGGCGATCATTGTTTATTAACAAGCAACCGGAATGTGATGGCCGACATTAACCGCATCTTTAAATATCTGGAACACTGGCATACCGGCATGCAACCTTTACACGCCTGTAAGACATTGATGGTTTGCCCGGTTAATATGCGCAAGGAACTGGAAGCGAATATTATCAGGGAAATAAAAAATGCAAAAGCAAAAAAGCAGGCAAGCATTATTTTAAAAGTAAATTCTTTGAGCGATGTGAGATTGATCAATAAATTATACGAAGCAGCGTTGGCAGGTGTTGAAATTAAAATGGTAGTACGCGGAATCTTTTGTGCAATGATCGAAAATAAAAAATTCAAAAAGCCAATAACTGCAGTAAGTATAGTTGATGAATACCTGGAACATGCAAGAGTGATGATCTTTCATAATGGCGGGAAAGAAAAATTTTATATTTCGTCGGCCGACTGGATGGTGCGCAATTTAGACCACCGTGTTGAAGCGGCGATACCGGTCAATGATCCTGATATCCGTCAGGAATTAAAAGATATTATCCACATTCAATTAAGAGATAACGTAAAAGCAAGGATACTCGACAATGAACTCTCTAATAACTATGTACCTTCCATTGGTAAAAAGAAAATACGTTCGCAAATAGAAACGTATCATTATCTCTATCAAAAAACTTTGAAACAAAGTGAGGTTAGCAGCAATTGATATAGGAAGTAACGCAGCAAGATTATTAATAGCTGAAGTAAGTAATAACAAAGAAGGAAAACCTCAGTTCAATAAACTTAATTTGGTGAGAGTGCCGCTGCGGCTTGGTTTCGACGTATTCGACAACGGCGAGATATCGAAACCTAAACGCGGAATGATACTGCAAACCATGAAAGCTTACGGCCATTTAATGAAAGCCTACGAAGTGCAGTTCATTAAAGCCTGCGCCACCAGTGCCATGCGTGATGCAGCCAACAGCGACGACATCATCAGAAAAGTAAAATTAGAAACAGGCATAGAAATAAAAGTGATCAGCGGCGATGAAGAAGCATCCATCATTTATGAAAATCATATTGCCGAAAATTTAGACGTTGAACATTCGTATTTATACATTGATGTGGGTGGCGGCAGTACTGAACTTACTTTTTTCTCGGAAGGAAAATTAAAATATAAAGAATCGTTCAACATTGGTACCATCCGTTTATTAAAGGGACAGGTAGAAGAACAAACATGGGATGAAATGAAAGAACATTTGAAACGCAATACCAAAAGTTCTTTACCAATGGTAGCGATCGGCAGTGGCGGTAATATCAATAAAGTTTTTTCGATGAGCAAAAAGAAAGAAGGTAAACCACTTCCTTTGGAATTACTGAAAGATTATTATAAAGAACTTTCTTCTGTTTCACTGGAAGAACGGATACGCATTTATAAATTAAGGGAAGACAGGGCCGATGTGATCGTTCCGGCATTGCAGATCTATATCAATGTGATGCGATGGACAGATATTGAAGAAATATATGTGCCGAAAATTGGATTGGCAGATGGCTTGATACAAAGTTTATATGAAGAAGTGAAACATGTTTGATGATATGCAGCGAAGGATAGCACACAGATAACGCCGATGTTTTATTTTGTGATTTAAAAATTACCTGATGCTGAATGAGATCCTGTTATATTTTTTTGGAGAAAAATATTGCAGGAAGAAATTAACACTGAAATGCCGCAAAGCGGCATTAAATCCGTTATCATCCGTACATTCTGTGTCATCTGTGTTCCATTTCTTCTGCATTGTTGTCCCAACTTGCGTTAAAATACAAAAGCTTGTCACATAAAAATCTTTACCGATTTTGTTTTTTGTTTCACCTGAATTACTACAATTACTTTTGCAAAGCAAATAGCTTTATTAAATATTTCCCTTGATGTTCAAAAAGAATAAAAATATAACCATCGTCATTGCGCATGTTGCCACATGGGTTTGCTTTTTCATGTTGCCTTATATTTTTTATCCTCAGTCAAAAGATATTCCGTTTAATATAAGCAGGTACATTATTACTTTACTTGTGGTCATTAATCTTTTTTTGCTGGGATTTTATTATCTCAACACTTTATTGTTGATCCCGAAATTATTATTCAAAAGGAAAAGGGTCATCTATCTTTTATGTATCCTTGCTTGTTTTACTGCATTTTTTTATGTACCAAAAGAAGCAGCGCACTGGATCACAGGAAATGATGAAGAAACGATACGCCAGGAAATAATTCAGCAACACCGTGCACAAAGGGAAAAAGAAAGATTACAATCATCCGACAGCAGTAAACAAAATGTTGCAGTACATAAGCCGCCGCCCATCTTTGGAAGAAATAGTGATCTGAGATATTTTCCCGGTTCTTATGCAGTCTTTATTCTTGTATTTGCAATTGGCACCAGTCTGTCAGTAATGCAGGAATGGAAAAAGATAGAAGATAATAAAGATCAGATCGAACGCGAAAAAATAAATACAGAATTGTCTTTTTTAAAATCGCAGATCAATCCTCATTTCTTTTTCAATACGCTGAACAATATTTATTCGCTGGCCATAACAGAAAGTAAAGACACAGCTTCGGCGGTGATGAAACTATCATCGATCATGCGTTATGTTTTAACAGATACGCAAAACAATAAGGTAGAACTGCAAAGCGAAGTTGATTTTATTAAGAATTATATCGACCTTCAATTGGTAAGATTGACCGATAAAGTAAAAGTTGATTTTTTAACAGAAGGAGAATTAGATAACAAACAAATTGCGCCGCTTCTTTTTATTCCGTTCATTGAAAATGCTTTTAAATATGGTATCAGTACAAAAGACGAGTCGGCCATTGAAATAAAATTGGTTGCCCAAAATGAGGCCGTTAGTTTTTCGGTAATCAATACGATCGTTAAGGGCGGGAATAGCATTAAGGACACAACGGGTATAGGCATCAATAATGTAAAAAGAAGATTGGAATTATTGTATCCCGATAAGCATAAATTAAAAGTATCCGAAAATAATAATCAATTCATTGTTCATTTAGATATTGATTTAACATGATGAAATGTATTGCCGTAGACGACGAACCCTTAGCCTTACAGGTTATTACAAAGTATTGCGAGAAAATATCTTTTCTTCAATTGGAAAAAGTATTTACCAATACCGATGAAGCAAAAGATTATTTACAGCACAACCCCGCAGATCTTATTTTTCTCGATATTCAAATGCCCGATATCAATGGCGTTCAGTTTTATAAAAGCCTTGCCGTAAAACCGCAGGTAATATTTACCACAGCCTTTAAAGATTATGCGGTTGAAGGTTTTAATGTTGATGCGATCGATTATTTATTAAAGCCTTTCGAATACGACCGTTTCTTAAAAGCGACCTATAAAGCAAAAGAATATTTGGAATTTTTATCGTCTCAGGAACTGCAATTGAATTCGTTGTATGTGAAGGTCAATTACGAAATGATGAAGATCAATTTAAAAGATATTGATTTGGTGGAAGCATTGGATGATTATATAAAGATCTACATCAAACCCACTCCTGTTCTTACTTTGATGACATTAAAAAGCATGCTCGATAAGTTGCCTCCTAAAGAATTTGCACGCATCCACCGTTCTTATATTGTTCCGCTGAGTAAAATAGAAAAGTTCAGTAAAAATAAAGTTACAGTTGCCGGAAAAGAGGTACCCATTGGCAGCAGTTACGCAGATGTTTATGAAAGACTGATCAATTTATCGGGTCATATGTAATTCCCCGATAGTTTTTTTGTGTTCACCTAATGATAGCTTCAAAGAATAAATTAGAAATTAATTTTATAGCCGAAAATATATACTCGCTTGAGTATTTCATTTTCATGCAGGGTTACAACTAAAAAGGTATAGCTGATTGTTCTCAATCCGGTTATACCTTTTTGATTTAGGATACTTGCAGAAAAACCCTTCTATTTTAATTTCTACATTATTCGTTTTGAGTGGCAGCATTATTTTTATTTGCCTTATCCTGACCAATTCCCATAGTCAATGCTGTCATACCCGCCATACCACCCAATTGCATAGAATCTATGGCCGAACTTGGCACAATTACAATCGTTGAATTTTGTTTCAGTCCTTCATACAACATATTCATTGCTCTTAAATGCAATGCCACAGGATTGTTTGCGTAAGTTGAAGCGGCTTCACCAAATTTTTCGGCAACCTGTCTTTCAGAGTCGCCCAAAATAACCCTTGCCTGTCGTTCTCTTTCGGCCTGTGCCTGCATCGACATGGCGTTTTCCAATGCCGAAGGAATCAAAACATCTTTTACTTCAACCGAAATAACATTGATGCCCCAGGGCTCGGTACGTTCGTCAATGATCTTTTGAAGGATACCGCTGATCTTATCTCTTCCTTCCAGCATATCGGATAACATTGTTTTTCCTATCACATCGCGTAATGCAGTTTGAGATGCCCAACTGATGGATGTGATATAATCAGCTACTTCCAGC
>JAGWPQ010000430.1 GCA_028877045.1 Bacteroidota bacterium
TATCAAAATATGGATAGATAGTTCCGTTCTTCTCAAAATCTTTTAACCCCCCATAAGGAGCCAATTCTTTTTCTCTGTCTTCAAGAATATCGTTGGGCGATTTTTTAAAATCTGCCAAGGTCAATTCTTTCATCATTTCTGTACGGTTGCCCTGTGTAGTATTATATTGTCCGTGTGTTTGGGTTAAAGCAACTTTATAAAGCTCATCAGTTTTTTCAATGGCAACATCTGCATTCGAAAAATTAATGGTGCTTCCATTTAAACTCGCAAAGCCAAAAACATTTTTACCTGTATCTTCTGCTGATTTCCCAATTTCTTTTGTACGGCCATAACCTACAGCAATACCAATTGTATCAGCTTGTGTTCCCGGAATAATTAATGCAGGCAATGAAACTGATTTTCCATTCACAGTAACTTTTACAACCTTCTTTGGAGGTTGTACTTCATAAGCATCTGCCTGACCATTATTGGTCAGATCGATATCCAGTAAAGTTTTTGCCAATGCCGGAGAAACGATAACATAGTTATCCCATGTAGCTCTTGTAACCGGATCGGGTAATTCCTGTAACCAAGGATTTGCTGCACCGTTCACACCTACACTCACTTTTTCGTACAACACTAATTCGATCTTGCCGCCTTTCTTTGCAGAACCAATAGCAGCAATAGCTGCAGCAATGGCTGCACTGTTAAATGTTGCAGAAGTAACAGAAGCTGCTGAAGGATTAATTACACCATCCTGCAATACTTTATTCCATCCGTTTTCGCCACCAACTTTATTGCCCCAATATGTTTTTAAGAATGATACATAATCTGTTGTTGAACCACTCCACTGCAATAAACTATCCTGCCACTGACGTGTTTTAAACAGTGGTGCAATGGTTGGTTGAAGGAAAGAAAAATATCCTGTCTTCGCTTCCGCATCACCCCAACTTTCCAAATAATGATGATCGGGAATTACATATTTACAAAGCTGTGTTGTTTCATCATTTTTTGGATTGAATGAAACAGCAGCACCAACTTTCTTTAATCCTGTTTTAAATTTATCTGCATCATACCAGGTGTATGCAGGGTTTGCACCGAGGATGAATAATGCTGCAACATTCCCTGCATTCATGTCATCAACCAGTTTTGCAAAATCTGCATCAATGCCCTGGCGGGTATTATACGTTGCCGACCAATCAATTGTTTTACCGTTTGATTGCAATGCTTCATTGATCGCATTCACCACGATCTGAACATTCACATCATTACTTCCGCTGACAACCAATGCCTCACCTTTATTTGCTACTAAAACTTTTGCAGTTTTTTCTATCTCACTTTTCAATTTTGCATCACTGACAGAAACAGCTTGTCCGTTGATCGCATTCAATAAACCCAAAGCAACAGCACCTGCTTCTGACGGACGATGTAAATATCTTTCATCAGCATTCGAACCTGTTAAACTTGCCACACTTTCAAAATGAATGTGTTTGCTCATTTCAGGTTTCTTTTCATTTATCTTTTTTCCTTTTGCATATTGTTTTGCAAATTCAATAGGGCTTAACCATGTACCCAAAAAATCGGCACCTAAACTCACGATCACTTTTGCATTATCGAAACGATAAGAAGGAATAAGTTTTTTTCCGAATGTAGATTCGTTAGCCAATAAAATACCGCTGTACGAAACGGCGTCGTAAACAACATGTTTACTGCCCGGATATTTTGCTAAAAATTGATTGATCACTTCTTTTGAAGAAGGAGAAGTGATTGAATTGGTAAGTAAAACAATTTGCTTGCCTGTAACCGCTTCGCTTACTGCTTTGTCGATTGCTTCAAAAGTTACTTCTTTACCATCAATCAAAGGGAAACGTAATCTTGCAGTATCATATAGATCCAATACGGAAGCCTGCACACGTGCAGAGGTTCCGCCACCGGTAACAGGACTTAATTCATTGCCTTCAATTTTAATGGGGCGACCATCTCTCACTTTCGCTAAAACGCTTACCGCATCACCATCCTGCACAAAAGTTGTTGCATAATAATTTGCAACACCCGGAACAATATCTTCAGGTTTATTTACAAAAGGGATCGATTTTTTTACAGGTGTTTCACAACTTGCTGCAAGCGCTGCTGCTGCAGTACTGAAACCTAAATATTTTAAGAAGTCCCTTCTCGGGGTTGCCGATTCCAGGAAACCTTTGTCATTTGCTTCGAATGGTAATTCTTCTGCAAATTCATCTTTAGCTGATTGCTGATAAGCTTCAGAATTGTTTAATTCCCCAAAACTTTGCCAATACTTTTTCTCGCTCATAGTTTATGTTGATTGATTGCCGGTTTAACAGCAATTTTCAATTTAAATTAATAGTGACATCTTTGACATTCGGTTCCGCCGATCATTTCTACGGTAACACCTTTAGTGCTGTCTAATTTTCCATTCTTCAGATCTTCGTGATATTTTTCAAAGATGCTGTAGAAGCCATTGTCTTTAAACTGTACCTGTGTTTGTCTGTGACAGTTAATACACCAACCCATACTTAAATCGGCAAACTGTTTTACTTCATCCATGTTGGTGATCTCACCATGACATGTTTGACATTGTACTTTACCTGCTTTAATATGTTGCGAGTGATTAAAGTAAACGTGGTCGGGAAGATTATGAATTTTTACCCATTCAATTGGTTTTGCCTTTGATGGGTCCCAAGGCTGGCCGGGAGTAAAGCCGGCATATTCGTATAATTTCTGAATTTGTGCAGTACCGTTTACTTCTACACCTTCTTCGGTATAAAATTTAGGGCCTTTATATTCGTTGATCGCCATGTGGCAATTCATACAAACATTCAATGAAGGGATACTTGCATGTTTACTGTCCTGTGCACCGCCGTGGCAATACAAACAGTTTATTTGATTGATGCCGGCATGTACTTTATGAGAATACATTATAGGTTGTTCTGGTTGGTAACCCTTATTACGACCCAACCCTATGGCACCTTTAGTAGTATAATAACCACCCACTAAAAAGAGTACAATCGTTACAAATGCAATGTAGGCTTTGTTCTTCCAGAAAGGAACAGGCTCGGGATATGCCTCACCGTCTTTGTCGGCCGATAATTTTCTTAAATTACTGTTTACCTGCATCAAGGTAAATGCAATGATGGCAAGTATTAAAGTAAGAATGCCAAACAATAAGGTACTATCACCTTCGGGTGCCGGAGTATTTGCAGCGGCTGCAGGTGCTGCCGCAGCGGGCTTAGAAAAATCTTTGATGTATTTTAAAATAGCACCAATTTCAGCATCTGAAAGACTTGGAAAAAGATTCATAGGAACCTTACCAAATTCATTATACAGATTGTTGGCATAGGCATCTCCTGTTTTCAGAAAAGCCTGATTGTTTCTAATCCACGAATACAATTTTTTCTCATCCGGCCATCTGTCCTGAACACCGGCTAATGCAGGCCCAACAAGCCTTTTATCGACGGCATGACAAGCGGCACAGTTTTGAGAAAAGAGCGCTTTACCATCTTGTGCTTCCACTTTATTGCCGAAAGAAAAGCTCAGAAAAATAATTGTACTGAGTAATATTGTTTTGGTTATACTTCTGTGAGATATCATATCACAATCTATTATCTAATTGTTCTGAGTGAAGAAAATAATACCATGAACGGTTGCAAAAATAGGGGAGTACTTCCATAATATTTCATTGCTAAAAAAATTTTTTTAGCTATATCCGGCTTGATTTTTAGCCACTTGTTGAAATTTGATCTGTTTTTTGTCATTGTTTTGTATGCGAATTCTCTTTATAATGCGCTGTTTTAATGAATACTTTTAAATGATATTTTTAATTCATCTTTAAATAATATTTATTTGCAACAAAAATGTTAATCTTAAAAACTGATCCTTTGAACCATAAATTTAATATTGCCATTTTCGCTTCGGGAACAGGCACAAATGCAAGAAAAATAATAGAGCATTTCATAAATCATAATTCTGTAAAAATTGCATTGGTTGTTTCCAATAAAGCAGATGCAGGTGTTTTACAAATTGCAAAAGAATTCCGGATACCAAGTTTAATTATTGAGAAAGAAACATTCTTTAGAGGCAATGCTTACTTAAACGAATTACATGCCGCACAGATCAATTTCATTGTCCTAGCCGGATTTTTATGGAAGATCCCGTCGGCATTAATTGCAGCCTATCCAAATAAAATTATAAATATTCATCCTGCGTTATTGCCCAAGTATGGCGGCAAAGGAATGTACGGGCATTTTGTACATGAAGCTGTCATCGATTCAAAAGAGAAAGAAAGCGGCATTACCATTCATTATGTGGATGATAAATACGACCATGGCAATATCATCTTTCAAACCACCTGTCCTGTTTTACCAAACGACACACCCGATGATCTGGCAAACCGCATTCATGTTTTAGAACATGCACATTATCCAAAGATCATCGAGAAATGTTTGTCGGAATAATTAAGTGCTGATAAAAAATCTTGTTGTATCTATCCCGGAATACGTGAAATATATTTTTCTATTTCTTTGACCTGATCCAATACCTGCTTGGTCTTTGGCTTGCAGGCCTTTGCTTTTCGGAAGAAATCTTTAGCGGCCCTGAATTCTCTTTTGTTCATAAAGATCTGGCACATGCTTAGATAAGCAACGGCTTCGCTTTCTTTATCGGCAATACCCAAACGAATAGCGGCACGTACGTAACCTTCGGCTTGTTTCAGATCGCCTTTTTGCATGGCCATCATCCCCAATTGCAATTTATTGGCACTCTCGGCTTCAGGCATTGCAGAACCTAAAGCTGAACTTTTCTTTAAATGTTTTTCGGCCGTATCAAAGTCCTGGTTCATCATCGATAAATTTCCTTTGATCGTGTAATAGGTTGAACGAACCGGTTTGTATAATAAACCCGGGAACCAAACCGAGTCTAAAATTTTTTGTACGTCTTCCACCCTGCCCTGTTCCATCGGTTCCTGGATCAATCGCAGCGGGCCAATAAAAAAATGACTGAATAATCCGATCACTGCAATAAAATATAAAACGAAAGAAGGCCAGAATCCTGACATAATGTTTACGACTATTGCAAAAACAATTGCCAGCAGACTCAACCAAAAACGATATTTAATAATTATGTTGTAAAACTTCATAGTATTTCTTTGAGGGCTGCAAAGATAAGGCGCAGCTTAATATTTATCATCATTCAATTCAAGCCAGTAACCATCAGGGTCCTGCAACCATATTTGATGTACACCATCCACACGGGTGGTGATGGCATTTTTGTTTCCGTTCACATCTTCCCAAACAATATTATTTTTTTTAAGTATCCCGGTAATGACAGTAATAGATGGGACGCTAAAACAAGTGTGCGTGTTTTTATAATATTCCTTTTTTGCCTCGGCTCCCTGAATAATATGCAGCATGGTATGTTCGCCGGTCTTTAACCAGATATGTTTACCATCGTGAAATGGTTCGGGAATAGAATCCAGTCCAATGATCTGCTGATAAAAGTCTCCCGAACTTTTCAGATCCACTACATAAATGGCTGTATGATTTAATGATGCTTTTGCTTTTATTTTATTTTGCGCAAATGAGAACGTGCAGATAAAAATGCTGAAGATTACGAATACAATTTTTTTCATGTTGTTTTTAATTGATAGGATTCAAATATAAACTTTACAAATGAGGGTTGAGTTGAAACTGTTATTTTTGCGACGATAATAATTTTGGTCCCGTAGTTCAATGGATAGAATAGAAGTTTCCTAAACTTTAGATACAAGTTCGATTCTTGTCGGGACTACATGTTATTTTTATTTAAGAGCGTATTTATTGTTAGAACTTATTGCTTAAAGATGTAGACTTCTATATCATAATATAGAACTCCTAAAAGACTTATATTAGTGGCTACCGAAGATGATGCCGGAATCTGTGTATTTAATATTGCGGTTGTTGTTTGAGGCAAAACAACAACTGTATCCTTATAATACTTCGTTCCATCA
>JAGWPQ010000431.1 GCA_028877045.1 Bacteroidota bacterium
ATTTATGTGAAGATATTGGTTCCGCCTTTTGGCGTTGTTGCCAATGTGTTGATCAGCAAGGACAGTATCGTTGTGGTGCAGATCAAACCCGAAAAATTCATCAAATACAGAGCCATCAGCTATTTGCAGGAACAGATACAAATCCCTTTCGACTTTTATACATTGCAGGATCTGCTGATCGGCAATCCTGTTTTCTTAGACAGTAATATTGTTTCGTACAAGGCAAGTAATACGCAATTATTAGTGATGATGGTGGGCGAAATGTTTAAACACCTGGTAACATTGGATAATAAAGATTTTAAGGTGTTGCACAGTAAATTGGATGATGTTGATGCACTGCGCAACCGTACCTGCGATATAACTTTCAGCAATTACGAAATAGTTGACGGACGCCAGTTCTCAACATATCGCTACATCAGCGTTTCAGAAAAATCTAAACTCGATATTACACTCGATTTTAAAGAGTTCTCATTTAATGAACCGTTAAAATATACTTTCGGCTTACCAAAAAATTACAGACGTAAATAATTTATCGGCAACTTTATCGTTATTAATATTTCCATTGGCTGCATTCTAATTTTTCCGCATGATCAAAAAATTGTTTTTACCGTTTCTGTTTTTCTTATTTGCTGCAATGCCTGCTCCGGCACAACAGCAAAGCAGGGATGAATTGCAGAAAGAACAAAGGCAATTACAGAAAGAAATCGACGATCTTAATTATGCACTGCAATCTACCCGGAAAAATAAAAAACAATCTTTAAGCCAGTTGGCCATCATCAAACATAAACTGGCTGTTCGCGAAAGGCTCATCAATAATATCAATCGCGATATCCATCGCATCGATGATGATATTTATGCAAAAGAATTAGAAAGAAATCATCTGAAAAAAGAACTCGATACTTTAAAACAAAACTATGCGCAAAGTATCGTGTTCGCATATAAAAACCGGAGCAGTTACGAGTACCTTAATTTTCTTTTTTCTGCTACCAATTTTAACGATGCCATAAAAAGGGCCACTTATTTAAAAAGCTACCGCAAATACCGCGAAACAGAAGCACAAACTATTTTAAAAACACAGGATCTTTTAAAAGAAACCATCGGCAATCTCAACAACAGCAAGACCGAAAAAAGTAAAGTATTGGTTACGCAAAGCAGTCAGCTAAAAGTATTGGAGCAGGATAAAAAAGAAAAAGATCAGGTGGTTAAACAATTAAAAGATCAGGAAAAAGATCTGACTGCCCAGATCAGAAAAAGAGAAACACAACGCCAGAATTTAAAGAGGGCTTTGGATGCAGCCATCAGGCGTGAAATGGAAGAAGCACAGCGAAAAGAAAAAGAACGCATCTCCAAACAAAAATTATTGGATGAACAAAAAAGATTGCAGGCGGGAAATAATAAAACGAATGCAGAACCCGACAAAAACAGTGTCGCTTCTGTAAAACCACGACCATTAAATAACGAACCCATTACCGGAGTTGTAACGGTTGGCGGAAATTCGAATCGTACCTATAATCTGCTCGAATCAACACCCGATGGATTAACCAAATCCATCAATTTCGAAAATAACCGCGGCCGTTTGCCATGGCCCGTTTCGAGTGGTTATACGTCGCATCAATTCGGTATTCATAAAATAGAAGGAACAAAATTGACCGAGAAGAACGACGGTATTTATATCGCCACAGAGATCGGTACCAACGTTAAATGTGTGGCCGATGGCGAAGTGATCAGTGTTTTCGATATCAACGATGCACAAACCGTTTTGGTGCAGCATGGAAAATATTTTACAAGCTACAGCAACCTGTCGTCGGTGAATGTTTCAAAAGGACAAAAAGTTAATGCAGGCACCATTCTTGGAAAAGTAGCCGCCAACTTCGATAATAACGGCGAACTTATTTTTGAAATAGTTTCCGATAAAAAATTCCTCGACCCCGAAAGATGGTTACGCCCCAGATAACTTTATTACACGAATTAGTTTTTAGTTTTTCTTTTTTTAGTTTTTTTATTTATGTAGCCGGCAGCAGGATCTCTATCTAACTTCGGTTGCGTCGCACTCTTCAACGTTCTAAACATTACTCAACTTTTATTAAACAATTAAATTTTTAATTCGTGTAATTCGTAATAATTCATGTAATAAAAAAACGCTTATCTTTCAACATAAACGATTGTTACATGAATCAATATATTTTATCATTCGATCAGGGCACTACCAGCAGCCGTGCCATTGTATTTGATAAAAAAGGAGCCATCATCTCTGTTGCACAAAAAGAATTTTCGCAAATATTTCCGCAGCCCGGTTGGGTAGAACACGATGCCAACGAAATATGGAGCACACAACTCGGTGTTGCCGCCGAAGCCATCACCAAAGCGGGTTTAACAGTAAAACATATTGCGGCTATCGGCATCACCAATCAAAGAGAAACAACGGTGGTGTGGGATAAAAAAACAGGGCAACCCATTCACAATGCCATTGTTTGGCAAGACAGAAGAACAGCATCTTTTTGCGATGAATTAAGAAAAGAAGGAAAAGATAAAATCATTCAGCAAAAAACAGGATTGGTGATCGATGCCTATTTTTCTGCAACAAAAGTGAAATGGATATTAGACAATGTTGCCGGCGCCAGAACAAAAGCAAACAATGGTGAATTATGTTTTGGAACAATTGATACATGGTTGTTGTGGAAACTAACAAATGGCAAAGTGCATGCAACCGATGTAAGCAATGCATCACGCACCATGTTGTTCAATATTCATACTTTAAGTTGGGATGAAGAACTTTTGAAAATATTTAATATTCCATCTTCCGTATTGCCCGAAGTGCGCAGCAGCAGCGAAGTGTACGGCGAAACACAAAATATTTTAACGGCACATAATATTCCTATTGCGGGCATTGCAGGCGATCAGCAGGCAGCATTGTTCGGGCAAATGTGTACACAACCCGGCATGGTAAAAAATACGTACGGCACCGGATGTTTTATGTTGATGAATACCGGAGAAAAAGCAGTGCCATCAACAAACAATTTATTGACAACTGTTGCATGGCAGGTAAATGGCATTACAAATTATGCGTTGGAAGGAAGTGTTTTTATTGCCGGCGCTGTGGTGCAGTGGTTGCGTGATGGATTAAAAATTATTCGTTCATCTCCCGAAGTGGAAGCATTGGCAAATGAAGTGGACAGCAGTGATGGAGTGTATGTTGTTCCTGCATTTGCCGGATTGGGTGCACCGTACTGGAACCAACATGCACGTGGTACCATGGTTGGAATAACACGTGGCACATCGGCTGCAAATATTGCCCGTGCTGCATTAGAGAGCATTGCTTATCAAACGATGGATGTTTTAAAAGCAATGGAAGCCGATTCGAAAATTTCGATCAAAGAATTAAGAGTGGATGGCGGCGCCACCGCAAATAATTTATTGATGCAGTTTCAAAGCGATATTTTGAATTGCAAAGTAGTGCGCCCGGTGGTTACCGAAACAACTGCATTGGGCGCTGCATATCTTGCAGGCCTGGCAGTTGGTTACTGGAAAAATATGGAAGAGATACAACAGCAATGGTTGATGGAAAAAACTTTTGTTTCTTCGATGAATGATGAACAAAGAAATCAATTATCGGATGGATGGAAGAAAGCTATTGGTGCTGCAATCAGTTGGACAAAATAAAAGAAGCTGTGAGTTTTTATTTCAACGCAGAGTAAAAGAGTATGCAGAGTTTCGCTGAGTTCTCTGTGAAAACTCTTTAAACTCTTTTACTCAGTGGTAAAAAAATAAGTTTAAATATTGTACTAAACGTTGAAGAGTGCGACGCAACAGGTGTTGAGGAGAATTCATTCTGCTAAGTACAAAAGAAAAAAACTAAAATCTAAAAAAAGAAAAACTAAATCGTTGAATGAAATGTCAGGTTGAGCTTGTCGAAACCTTTTGAAAAAAATAATTCGTGTAATTCGCAAAAATTCGTGTAATAAAATAATGAACAGAAAAGAAATGTTGCAGCAGATGGAATCTGTATCGCAATGGGATTTGATTATAATTGGCGGAGGTGCAACAGGATTGGGTGCAGCTTTGGATGCGGCGGTTCGCGGATACAAAACTTTATTGATAGAGCAACACGATTTTGCAAAAGGAACATCGAGCCGCTCTACAAAATTGGTGCATGGCGGTGTTAGGTATTTGGCACAAGGGAATATTAAATTAGTTGTTGAGGCATTAAAAGAAAGAGGCAGATTATTGCGCAATGCGCCGCATATCACATCGGCACAATCCTTTGTGTTGCCGGTTTTCAGCGGATGGCAAAAATTTTATTACAGC
>JAGWPQ010000432.1 GCA_028877045.1 Bacteroidota bacterium
AAAATATTTTTATAAACTTATGATACCAACTTTATCTCTTCCCTCATCGCCTGTTGCGTCGCACTCTTGTACGTTCAGTACATTATTCAACATTCTTTATTCAATATTCATCATTCTCTCTTCACAAAATTATTTTTGTAACCATAAAATCACAGCACCCGTGATCAGCATATTTGCCAATGCCAAAGGCACTAATTTTTTCCATCCCAAATTCATCAACTGATCGTAACGGAATCTCGGTATGGTCCATCTTACCCACATGAACAGGAAAATAAAGAAAACTATTTTTATCATCAATGCTACAATACCTACCAGGGCAGCAACATTGGGCGAGAATGCGCTTTCATTTAAAAACGGAACATCATATCCGCCAAAAAATAATGTTGCCATGATGGCGCTGCTGATGAACATATTGATGTATTCCGAAAATAAATAGAATCCCAGTTTCATTGAAGAATATTCCTGATGATATCCCTGGTTCAATTCGCTTTCTGCTTCAGGCAGATCAAATGGTGTACGGTTACATTCCGCAAATGCGCAGATCAGGAAAATTAAAAATGCCAATGGCTGATAGGCCACATTCCATAAATGACCGGGAGCCATTTGTTGTTTTACAATTTCGCCCAATTGCAAAGTGCCGGTGGTCATTAACACAGCGATCAAACTCAATCCCATCGCCAGTTCATAACTGATGGCCTGCGATGCACCACGCAATGCAGCCAGCAAAGAAAATTTATTATTTGATGCCCATCCGCCGATCATGATGCCGTAAACACCAACACTGGTAACAGCAAAAACATATAATATCCCAACATTGATATCTGCAATTTGTAAAGCAATCGTTCTTCCGAACATTTCAACCTTATCGCCCCAGGGTACAACGGCGCAAGTCATCAAAGCCGCACTCATGGCTAATCCCGGGCCCATAATAAATAATACTTTATTCGAAGTGTTCGGAATGATCTCTTCTTTCATAATTAATTTCAATCCATCGGCAAATGGTTGAAATATCCCGAAAGGCCCGGCACGGTTGGGTCCCGGCCTGTCCTGCAAAATACCTGCAACTTTTCTTTCGGCAAAAGTCATGTACAATGCAATACCCAAACTTGCAAAAATGATAATTGCGATCAATATCAATTTTTCAGTAAATAATG
Organism: Bacteroidota bacterium; assembly: GCA_028877045.1. GTDB lineage: Bacteria > Bacteroidota > Bacteroidia > Chitinophagales > Chitinophagaceae > CAIQDX01. Next base: position 1,155 of record JAGWPQ010000432.1, read on the forward strand.
CCCAGTCAATTGCAAGTAATGTTGTCATTTTTATGCGTTGTTCTTTTCAGGATGATTAAACGTTTTTGATGTTGCGGGTCCATCTATCAAACTCAAGTCAATATCAGTTTTATTTACTTCACTAACCGAATGGATGTCCATCAATAATTTTGGTTTTCTTCCATCCATCACTTTCGGCATTGTTTCTTCCGGCATTTTCAAACCAAGATAATGTCCTTGTGCAATAACCGAATGACGATTAATTTTTGATGGTCCTTCGATCACCCAATCATTAATATGTTTTTTATCGAAGCGGCATGTATTGCAGATCCAGCCCGGCTTTCCGTCGGTAGTATCTTTCACTTCGCCCCATTCATCTTTGCGTGCAGTTACACGAAACACTTCATCGCCTCTCATCCATAATTGAACCTGCCCGCTGCATGTCGGGCAATCGCGATGCGCATCAACAGGCTTTGTAAACCAAACACGATTTTTAAAACGGAATGTTTTATCGGTCAAAGCGCCAACGGGACAAACATCGATCACATTCCCGATAAAATCGTTGTCCAAATTTTTTTGGATGAATGTTGCGATCTGAGAATGATCGCCGCGGTCTAAAACACCATGCTCTCTTTTATTTGTTAATTGATCGGCAGTGAACACACAACGATAACATAAAATGCAACGTGTCATGTGTAATTGAATTTTATCGCCGAGATCAACTTTCTTAAATGTTCTTTTTTGAAATTCGTAACGTGTTCCTTCTTTGCCGTGCTCATAACTTAGATCCTGCAAGTGACATTCACCGGCCTGATCGCAGATAGGGCAATCGAGCGGATGATTCAATAATAAAAATTCTACAATACCTGCTCTTGCATCGAGCACTTTTGGAGAAGTAATGTTTTTTACTTCCATTCCATCCATCACAGTAGTGCGGCACGATGCAACTAATTTAGGCATAGGTCGCGGATCTTTTTCAGAGCCCTTACTAACTTCTACCAAACACGTGCGACACTTACCACCACTGCCCTGCAGCTTGCTGTAATAACACATGGCAGGAGGTGTTACCTCACCACCAATTTGCCGTGCAGCATTCAGTATCGTTGTTCCTGCGGGAACTT
>JAGWPQ010000433.1 GCA_028877045.1 Bacteroidota bacterium
TATGAGCAAATGCTTAAAATAAAATCTGACTTGACTCAGTCCTTTAAAGAAGTAAAAAAAATACATGAAGGAAAGATTGAAAAGCAATCCTTACAAGATTTTTTGAACGAGCTATAATATTATTACAACACCTACTTTTAAATCTCAATCAAAGAGGCTGATCAAAAAATTTCCTTCTCTTAAAAAAGAACTATCAGAACTAAATAATGTTCTTTCTCAAACACCTGATCTTGGTACGCCGCTCGGAAATAATATTTTCAAAATCAGATTAGCAGTAAAAAGTAAAGGAAAAGGGAAAAGCGGAGGTATGCGAACAATTACATTTAAGATTGACAAGAACAAAGAAGTCTACCTGCTTACAATTTATAATAAATCGGAGATGGCTTCGATTGATGATAAAGCCATAAAATTTATTATCAAACAAATTTCGACCGAATAAAAATGTTGCCATAAAAACAGGACCTCGAAGAGTGCGACGCAACAGCAGTTAAATTGAAATACAACAGCCTGCTATAAAAAACTAAATATTAAAAAAGAGAAAAACTTAATCGTTGATGTTTGTGAAGGATAAATATTATTTACCCCTCTCAAATCTGCCAACAACTAATTCGTGTAATTCGCAGAAATTCGTGTAATAAAAATTTATCTTTTAATGATCACCGTTGTGCCAACCGCCAAAGTGTTGAAGAGTTGATTGATGTATTGATTTTTGGTACTTACACAACCCATTGTCCAGTTTTGATATTGATCAACAGCAAAATCCTCATGGGGCCATGTGCCGTGAATGCCAATCTCACCGCCGATCCTGGCGTTTGCAGGAATGATACCTTCGGCTTTTCGTTCATTAAATTTTTCAATACTTTCTGCGTTGGGATAATCAAGCGCTAAAAATTTATTCCACTTTGCATGCTTTCTTTTTGCAATAATATGAAATGTGCCTTCGGGTGTTTTGCGGTCGCCCTGCATCATTTTATCACCAAGGTCCCTGCTGCCAAACACAACCGGGTAAATAATTAAAGCATTATCATCGGCATCAAAAACAGTCAGCTCGTATTTATGTTTTTCGATCACAATATGATAATCGTTACTGCCAATAGCAGTACTCTTGAACGAAGTATTTGTTGTAAATAAAACAGCGATGAGAAGAAATAAGAAAACCGTTTTCATGCCACGTTTTTTTATACTAACGAAAACTACGGCAAAAGATTATGTAGGAAGGCCTGTTTTACAAAAAATTATCATAAAGAAAAACGAAAATGATTTTTATGTAGCCGGCACCGGGTATGCTATCGGGCTTTACCGGCGTCGCACCCTTCAAGGTTCGGTACTATCCTCACCAAATTCGCTGATATAAATTTTTGCCAGTAAGATGAACAGCGATAATAATATCGGGCCAAACACCAATCCTATAAAACCAAATAATTTCAATCCGAGTATCACCCCAAAAGTTGTAATTAACGGATGCACATTTCCCATTCTTTTTTGTATCGCGATCCTGAAAACACTATCCAGTGTGTACATAAATCCAAAACCATATACCAACATGAGTGTGCCTTTTATGCCACTCCCTTCGGCATATAATAAAATGGCAACCGGAATAAATGTGAGCGAGGAACCAACCATCGGCACTACTGCGGTGATGCAGGTAACTGCAAACCAGAAAGGAATATCATTCACGCCCAATAACCAATAACCAATTGCACCAAGAATGCCTTGTAACAGAGCTGTAATAGGTATTCCCAAAGCATTTGATAAAATTAGCGTGTTTAATTCTTTGCCAATTAATTCTACATTTTCGTTTCTGAGCGGAACTTTTTCGCAAAGCCATGCTTCCATTTCTTTTCCGTTCACCAATAAAAAATAAAGAATAAAATATAGGATCACAACAATCACCAGCGAGTTGAAAGTGGCACCAACAATTTGCGGCAATGCTTCGGCAATGGCTGTACCGGCTTGTTGTAAATTTTTATCGCTGATCAGTTCAACATGATAGGTCTGTTCTAAATGATTGATATAAACTTTTATTGCTTCAATTACCTGATTTGAATTTTGGATGGCATAACCTATTTTGGAATACAAAACATTTATCATCAAACTAAGCGGTATCATCACCACAACAAAAGAAATAAGCATCAACATTGTTGCAGCCAAACCTTTCTTCCAGTGTTTTTTCTTGATAAGAAAATTCATTGGTCTTCTCATCAACACATATAAAGTAATGGCACCTAATAATGCGGGTAAAAATGAGGATAGTTGTAAAAACAAAAAGATGCCTAAAAAAATAAGTATGGCATAAAAGCTCAGTTGCCTGATAGTCTCGTTCTTGTTGGTATTCATAAAAGCAAGTTAAGAAAACTTACGAATGATTAATTTATTTCGAAACACAACAAGTTTCGGTAATACAAAAAGAATAATCCTTTTCTTTGTCGCAGAATACTTTATTTTAGTCTATAAATTTAATAGGATATGTGGTATAAATTGGGACAGTTTATTTTAAAATTCCGTTTATCTCTTTTGATTATTTTAATTGCTGCAACTGCAGTGATGGGCTATTTTGCTTCGCAGGTAAAATTAAGTTACGATTTCAGCCGGGCGGTTCCGATCGATAACCGTAAATACATAGAATACCAGGAATTTTTGAAGAGATTTAATGGCGATGGAAATGTGCTGGCCATTGGGTTTGAGACCAACGAATTTTATACGCCGCAGGTTTTTGATGCGGTTAGTAAGCTGCATCAAAACTTAAAAAAAATTATTTCGGTTGAAACAGTTTTAAGTATCCCGGATGCCATCACATTGGTGAAAGATTCAGCGACCGACAAACTAATTACACATAAAATTTTTAAGGATTCCTTTACTGATCAGAAAGATTTAGACAGTGCAAGATCTGTTTTCGAGAATCTTCCGTTTTATAAAGGCATTTTGTACAACGCTTCAACAAAATCGTATTTAATGCTTGTTACTGTAAATAAAGATACCATCAACAGTAAAAGCAGAACAAGATTGATTAATAACATCAACGATGCTGTTAACAAATTTGAAAGCGAATCGAAAATAAAAACACATATCAGCGGATTGCCATATATCCGAACCACAATCGGCAACAAGATCAAAGATGAAATGAACTGGTTTTTATTTGGTTCGTTTTTATTATCGGCCATTACTTTATTCATCTTCTTTCGTTCTTTCAGTGCAACGATCATGAGTTTGTTGGTTGTTGGAATGGGTGTTACATGGAGCCTTGGAACGATGGTGCTTTGCGGATATAAAATAACTTTATTGACCGCATTGATTCCGCCATTGATCGTTGTGATAGGGATACCCAATTGTATTTATTTCCTCAATAAATATCATACTTCATTCAAAGAAAATAATAACAAAGAAGCGGCATTGATAAATATGGTGGGCCGGATGGGTATTGTAACCCTGTTTTGCAATATTGCTGCTGCAATAGGTTTTGCGGTATTTGCATTTACACAAAGCCAGTTGCTGAAAGAATTTGGTGTGGTGGCAGGAATAAATATCATGGCTTTATTTTTAATTTCTCTCATTTTTATTCCGGTTGTTTTAAGTTATCTGCCTGCACCCGAACCAAAACATGTTCGGTACCTCGATAATAAATTCTTAGAAAAAATATTAGTCACCATCGAGAAGTGGGCATTGAGCCATGCCAAATGGGTTTATGCTGTAACCCTTGCCCTCACTGTATTTGCCGTGATGGGAATTTTTAAATTAAGGAGTGAAGGATTTATTGTTGATGATCTTCCGCAACAGGATAAAGTGTACACCGATCTGAAATGGTTTGAAAATAATTTTAAAGGTGTGATGCCTTTGGAAATCATTGTGGATACAAAGAAGAACAGGGGTGCATTAAAATTAGAAGCGTTGCAGGATGTAGAAGCACTGAGTAATTATATTGCAACAAAAGATGAAACAGCAAAACCACTGAGTATTATTGAAGCATTAAAATTTGCCAATCAGGGATTTTATAACGGCGACAGCAGCAGTTATGCATTACCTATCGAAATACCTGCATCGTTATCAACGGCACTTCGAAAAAAAATAGGCGATAATAAATCGGTAGTTGCCAGATTGGCAACAAGTTTTATCGATAGTTCTCAACGATATATCCGTGTTAGTGTAAACATGAAAGATATTGGCAGTGTACGCTTACCTGTTTTGCTGAATGATCTTGAAAATAAAGCCAAAGAAATTTTTGATACTGCTTCATACAAAGTAACATTTACCGGAAGCAGTGTAACATTTTTGGAAGGATCAACTTTTATTATCAAGGGATTAAAGGATAGTATTTTTTGGGCATTTGTGCTGATAGCATTTTGCATGTTGTTTTTATTTCGTTCGTTCAGGATATTGCTTTGTTCTTTAATACCAAATTTAATTCCGTTAATCATCACTGCCGGTGTGATGGGCTGGATGGGCATTACTTTAAAGCCATCAACAGTAATTGTTTTCAGTGTTGCATTGGGAATTGTAATTGACGTCACCATCAGGTTTTTAGTCAATTATAAACAAGAGCTCCCCCGATTTAATAATGCGGTAAAACCAACCTTGGTACAAACCATCAGGCATACAGGCATTAGTATTATTTATACTTCATTGGTGCTGATTGCCGGCTTTGTTATTTTTTGTTTCAGCGGATTTGGTGGCATCAAAGCATTAGGATGGCTAACCTCATTGACATTGGTAACCGGAACATTGACCAATTTGATTTTACTGCCCGTTTTAATTATTGGATTAGCAAAAAAATAGGGTTTCGTACACGGATATTAGCCCTAATGGTGTCTATTAATGCACTTAA
>JAGWPQ010000434.1 GCA_028877045.1 Bacteroidota bacterium
AATGCAGGATGAAATAATGGTGCGTGTAAAAAACAAATATTTGCTTCTTCAACTTCGCGTTTTAATTTATTTACATCATTACTTATTTTGTATCCCAACTGTTCCATCACATTCGATGCACCGCTGACAGATGTTGCACCGTAATTTCCGTGCTTCGAAACTTTTTGTCCGGCGCCTGCTACAATAAAACAACTAAGCGTTGAAATATTGAAAGTATTTTTTCCGTCGCCGCCGGTACCAACAATATCGATGGTTTTATGATCGCCGAGATCAACCTTGACACAAAGTTCCAGCAATGCATCACGAAAGCCCTGTAACTCGGCAATGGTAATGCTTCGCATGAGATACACGGTTACAAAAGAAGTAACTTCACTTTCATTATACATTCCTTTCGAAATATTAATCAACGTTTCTTTTGCCTGCTCTTTTGAAAGCGTTTTGTGTTCGAATAAAAATTGTAAAATCTTTTTCATGCTTATTTATTTAACCAATTTCTCATAATTTTTTCTCCATCGGGAGTTAACACACTTTCGGGATGAAACTGCACACCCTGCACATCATAAATTTTATGCTGTAATGCCATGATGAAATTATTTTCGTCTCTTGCCGTTACTTCCAATTCAACCGGGAAATTTTTATCATCAACTACCCATGAATGATAACGACCCACTTCAAATTCGTTTGGTAAACCGGCGAATAATTTTTGGCATGAATCGTAAATCGGTAATCGCAAGTTTGCATCACTCCCGGCTCCTGACTCCCGACTTCCGACTATTATTTTCGTTGCTACACCATGATACACGGTTGATAAATTAGTGAGCGTTCCGCCAAAAGCCTGCCCAATGGCCTGATGCCCTAAACACACGCCCAGTATGGATTTTGTGGCAGCATATTTTTTAATTAAGGGCAATAACAATCCTGCTTCTTCGGGAATTCCCGGGCCCGGCGATAAAATTATTTTATCGTATTCATTTACTTTTTCCAAATCAATTTCATCGTTACGATACACATCTACTTTTTCATGCGTTATCTTTTCTACAAGATGAACTAAGTTGTATGTGAACGAATCGTAATTATCGAAAACTAATATTTTCATTGTTATTTATTTTGATCATAGGTGATGGGTCATAGATCATAGATGTAAGCTATGAACCATCAACTATGATCTATGAACTAAATTTTTTCTGCTATCGCAACTGCTTTTTTTAATGCACCCAATTTATTATTTACTTCCTGCAACTCACTTTCAGGATTACTTGCAGCAACAATTCCTGCACCTGCCTGATAAGTAAGTGTATTATTCTTACTTAAAAAAGTACGTATCATGATGGCGTGATTGCAGCTTCCGTCAAAGCCCATAAAACCCAATGCGCCACCATAATAACTGCGTGATGTTGGCTCGTATTCATCAATCAATTTCATAGCCTTGAATTTTGGTGCACCGCTCAAAGTGCCAGCAGGAAAGGTTTTCGCCAATAATAAAAACGGATTGGTTCCTTCTTTCACATTGCCGATAACTTCACTTACCAAATGAATGACGTGACTGTAATAATGAACCTGCTTAAAATAATTTACATGCACTTCATCGCACATACGACTGAGATCGTTGCGTGCCAGATCAACCAGCATCACATGCTCTGCATTTTCTTTTGCATCTAATAATAATGCAGCCGCTGCAGCTTCATCAATTTTATCATCACCTGTTCGTTTGAATGTTCCGGCAATTGGGTGAATGATCGCTTTTCCGTTTTTAATAATGATCTGGCTTTCGGGCGATGAACCCATTAATTTATAATCGCCATAATCGAAGAAAAATAAATACGGAGATGGATTTACATTGCGCAATGCACGGTACACATTAAACTCATCGCCTGTAAAACTTTGCTGAAACCTGCGGCTGAGAACGATTTGAAACACATCGCCGCGCATGCAACTCGCAATTCCTTTCTTCACCATCGCAACATAATCTTCATTTTTCATGTTCGATGTTTCATCGCCTTTTAAGGCAAACGGAAACACAGGAACATCCTTACTTTTGATCAAACTTTCAACAAAAGCAAAATCGCTTTCCAATCCTTCAATTTTATTTTCACATAAAAACAATTCGTCTTTAAAATGATTGATCGCAATCACATATTGATACAAACGATAACGCATCAGCGGAATGGCAGGAATTTCTTTTGCAGATTTTAATTCAATCGTATCAAAGAATTGTACCGCATCAAATGTTGCATAACCGTATAAACCCTGTGCAAACTTTGCTTCTTTATCGGTTTCAGTAGTTTCAAAACGTTGCATGAAATCCCATAATTGTTGCGGCACTTCCTGCACATTTTTTATATCAGCACGTTCGGGTTTTTGATTTGGGAATTTAAATTCAATACTTTTTGTAGAAGTAATTTCCATGCCCGTGATCGCATTGATGCAAATAAAACTATAGCTGTTCTCTGCCACATGATGGTCGGTACTTTCCAGCAAAACAGTATCGCGGAACCTGTCACGCACACGCAAATAAATTCCAACAGGCGTGTACAGATCGGCCAGCATCTTTTTTACTTTGGTTTCAATCTTTATTTTTTTCATCACGATTTTTTTATTACACGAATTTTATCGAATTACACGAATTATTTTCTTTATGAGTGAAATTCTAATTTGAACGATTTAGTTTTTCTTTTTTAGTTTTTTTTCTTTTATTTTTTTGTTACTGGCTTCATAACTCTGTTCATCACCTGTTGCCCATGATTCTTCCGGTGGAAGAATTGCACCCTTGTACGCTTTGTCCTTTATTCATCAAACAAAAAACCCCGACAATTTTGTCGGGGCTTTGAAATGATATTCATCAGTATTGGCAATGCCATTACAATCCCCGATCAGAGTTTGTATGCCACCACCAATTGTTATTTAATAAATTTTGTTTCATTGCGTAGCAAAGATGTGAGATGAAATTGTTTCTGCCAAATTTTTTTTCTTTAACAAAAGTTATTTAAAAAAAATATGCAATACTACAGCCAATTGCATCTTAATTTTATGTATCCATTCTTAATCGTTTAAAACACCCACTCATGCGTACAATCCTGATAGTGCTTGCAGTGCTTGCCAATATTGGAATCTGCAAAGCCAGCGACGACAAATCAACAGCCAAAGCCAATATCACTAACATAACAGTTTACAGGCTCGGCGCCGAGATCCAGCAAAGTTTTAAAGCTACTGTAAAAAAAGAAACACAATACATCGAAATAAGTAATGTGAGCAACAGTTTGGAGAAAAACAGCCTGCAAATAAAAAGCGATAATAATATTACTATTCTCGGATTCGAGTTCAGTAATACATTTTTAAATCCCGAAATAAAATCAGCCGAATACCAAAAGCTGGAAGATTCAATCAATAAAATTGTGAAAGAGGTGAATAAACTCAATTCAAATTCTTCCACTTTAAAAGATCTGTTAAGCGTTCTCAACAGCAATAAAGACATCAAAGGAAACCAAACAGGATTAAATGTTACAGAATTAATGAAGCTGATGGATTTTTATAAATCAAAATCAACAGAATTAAAAAATGGGATTACTGATATTGACGAAAAAATTGTTCAGCTCAACGAAATTAAAAGCAGGCTAAACAACCAACTCGATGAAGAAAGAAAAAAGAATACACAAAAAGGCGGCAAATTAGTTATTCAAATCAGTTGTGCAATTGCAGGAACTTATGAATTCAAAATAAATTATTTAACACCAAATGCAAGCTGGCAGCCGTTTTACGACATCAAAACACAAAATATCAATTCGCCATTCGATCTGATTTATAAAGCAAAGATCTCGCAAACAACGGGTATCGACTGGAACCAGGTGAAATTAAAATTATCAACTGCATTACCTAATCAGTTTGGCAATGCGCCTATTTTGCAAACATGGTTTTTGCAATATGCCGAACCTCTTGCAAGATTGTATAAAGCAGCACCGGTGATGGCATACGACGCAGCAAAAATGTCGGCAAATGAACTCAATGACGGAATTAGAATACGTGGTTCAGGTAATTTAAATTCAAATTCAAAACCAATTTATGTGGTTAATGGCAGTGTGGTTTCGGATGAAGATTTTAAGGATATAGCACCTCAATCAATTAAAAGTATAAATGTTTTAAAAGGTAACGATGCAACCTCAAAATATGGAAGTCGTGCCAGTGCCGGTGCAATTGAAATTACTTTAAAAGATGAACTATCAGATTATGTGACCGTTCAGGACAATACAATCACAACCGTTTACGATATTGATATTCCTTTCGATATTGCCACAAACGGTAAAGATCAGGTTGCAACTTTACAAACACAAAAAGTTGATGCAAAATATGTTTTCTATTCCATTCCTAAACTCAGCGATAATGTTTATCTGGTTGCACAAGTTGCCAACTGGAATAAATTGAATTTACTGGATGGTGAAGCAAATTTATTTTTCGAGAATACGTATATCGGCAAAACAGATATTTCTTCCACATCGGTTGAAGACACATTTAAATTAACAGTTGCAACAGATAAACGCATCATGGTTAAACGCGAAAAATTAAAAGATTTCAGCAGCACACAGTTTTTAAGTAATTATAAAAAAGAAATTTTTACTTACGAGATCACTGTAAAAAATAACAAAAATCAGGCTGCAACAACAACCATAAAAGATCAATACCCCATCAGCAGCAACAAAGAAATTGAAGTTGAATTATTGGAAAATAACAATGCATCTGTCAACACTGAAACAGGCGAATTAACATGGCAATTACAATTGCAGCCTAACGAGCAAAAGAAAATCCGTTTTCAATATTCGATTAAATATCCAAAAGATAAAAAACTGAATTTGTAAACTAATTTTAACCGAAATAAAAATGGGTGCATTAAAAGCACCCATTTTTATTATCTGATTTACCAGATAATTATTTTGAATTCCTGATCGCAGCTTCATATTTATCCAACATCATTTTATTCAACTGCAAACAATTTTTAGTTTCTGTTGTAGAAAATTTTTCGTGTTTTGTTACCCAGTTCTCTTCAAAATCAATAACTTCTTTCATAAACTTCTTCTCATCAAAAGTTTGATTATTTTTTACGGCAGCGATCACATCATTTATAAATAATTTCCAGCGTCCTGCATAATATGTTTTCATCAACCCGGCCCATGAACGATTGGCATATTCGTTCAAACCTCTTCCCTTTTCACCCCAGGTGGTGATAATTCTTTTTGCATCTGCCTCATAATAATTTTTCTCCGAAACTGTTGTCCCTATTGCTTTTGCGCCTTCGACCCAATTACCCAATAAAAAAGAAAAATGTGTTGACAGTAAACTGTCCATATCATCCATCAGCTCAATCATAGCCTTTCCTTTTTGTTCCAATGCTGCAACGTCTTTGCGGTTATATGCATCGGTAAACTGATCTCTCAACACAGAAAAATAATTTCCCAATACCTGACGCCCAACATTAGTTACATCAAATTGGAATGCTTTTGTTGTTGCCGACGGGTTGGATTGCAATAATAATTTCCACGCATTCAACAGATCAATATTATTATAACCAATGTCATTGGTAGTTGTCCAACTGCCGTGGTTTTTAAATGATGGTCTTGCATTAGTAAGCGTTGCCTGACCTAATCCATCTTTAAAATTATAGGCACTGTTCAATAATAACTGCCATGCTATATTTTTATTTTCATCTGGTTTTCCGTAACGCCGTGCCGACCAATCCTTCACCCATTGCTGCACGTTTGTTGCGCTATCGTTCCAAACTTTATCAAATACATATTCAAACATGATTGGGTTAACACCAAAACCTTCCAATGTTGAACCCACGCCCCACATATTTTTGCCGGCATGCTCAAATGCATTATCCATACGGCTTTCAGCATCTTTTAAATTTCCGACCATCATAGTATTGCCGCCAAAATTTCCGAGATAACACCAGATAAAAGGTTGTCCGTAAAACGAATTCGTAAACTTCCACACTTCTGTATTCTCGCAGAAATAATCCAACAGGATCATTTTATTTTGAGGAACAGCAGTAATAAAACTTTTAATTCTCTCATCTGTCCATTGCTTTCTCATAAAATAAAATATCCAGGTCATTTGCAGCCATTCCGATTTTGGATCCACTGCAACCATCGAATTATAGATCACTTTTGCAGCGCTTGCCAAATATTCGGGTTCCCAGCTTGGCGGTGTTACTTCATTAAACGGGTCGGTGCCGTACACATGATCGGTGCCGAATAATTTTGTTTGTTCACTCAAAAATTCTTTTTGAATTGGGTTGAATAATGAATCAAAAGGATCTAAAAAATAACTCTGGTATTTTTTATCAAAATCCCCCCACTCGCCCAACGAAGTAATTTTTGCTTTCGGATATTTTGATTTCAAAATTTCAGGCACATGCCCCGCAAATGCAGGCAGCACGGGAATCATATTCAATTCTCTTTCTCTTGCAACAATTTTTTTCTGCAATGCCAATTGATTATCCAACCACGATTGCGGCAACGGTCCATCCCAATGATCTATGTTTGCCATGCGGTGCCACGGTAAATATGCAGGGCCCGTAAAATAGTTTCTGATCTGTTCATCTGTCAATCCAAATTTCTTCCAAACCTTTGCCCACACTGCTTCTTGTCCGGTTATTGCCAACGGCATATTAATTCCGTTCAATGCCATCCAGTCAATAAACCATTGCCAGTCTTTCCATGTCCACCAGGGCATCGTATAACCAAACGTGCAATAATTCAAAAAAAATCTTTTGTTTACTCTTGCTTCCTGCCTGTGTTTTGTAACTGTTGCAAATTGTTTTGGCAATTGCAGTACATCATCTTTGTACCACGAAACCGAAACATGACAATAATTTTTTAAAAAATAATTTAATCCAACTGCCATCGAGTTTGCATTGTTGCCGCGAATGATTATTTTATTATTCTTCGAATCAATTTCATACACATCTTTTGTTTGTGCAGGT
>JAGWPQ010000435.1 GCA_028877045.1 Bacteroidota bacterium
AGTCGATATATTTTTTTACATTGGCTGTTGTTGCACCATGATGGCCCGAAGTACTGTCCCACGCTGATTTGCCGTTGAACATCTCCCACCAAACACCAACAAATTTTTGCGGTTTTATAAAAGACGGATCTTTAATTTTTGATGGCTCATTCAAATTCAAGATCATTTTCGAGGCCAAAATATCTGTTGCTTTATCGCTGACAATAATTGTTCTCCATGGTGTAACGGATGGTGTAATTAAATAAGCTTTATTGTTGTATGCATCGGGAACGAGCTGAGAAGTCAGTGTCAAGTTTTTTTTATCGATCAACAGATCCATGCACGAATAATTTACCAAAGCTGCTTCATGAATGTTGATGTATAAACCATCGTTGGTCTTCATCATCAACGGTGTTTGTACGCCGTTGGCACTGAAAGGAAATGTAACACCAATGGCAGTTTCATCCTTCTCAGCTTTGTAGGCATCTACTTCAGAAAGTTTTGTTGTGTTGTAGCGAAATTCGTTGCTGTCGAAATCTCCGGGTATCCAGAATGTTTTATGATCGCCTGTTAATTTGAATTGAGTGAACTCATCCTCAATAATAAAATGTTTTAAATTTTTTTGTTCGGGAAATTCATAACGGAATGCAGCACCATCATCAAAAATCCTGAATACCATTTTTATGATGATGCCTGAATTGTTTTTATCTGTTAATGTTAACGAGAGTTGTTTGTAATTGTTTTGAATATTTTTCAATTCGCCCCAAACCGGCTGCCAGCTTTCGTTTACGGCCGACGAATCAATAGCGGTAATATTAAAATCGTGTAACACAACTTCAGGCTTACTTAATTTGAAAGTAAAGGTTGAAGGCAGAATTACTTCTCTATTTTTTCGGTTCACACTGTACCACAAAGAACCATCGGCTTGTTGTGTAACATTTAATTGAACGATTTGATGCGGTGAATTGACCGTAATGTTTGTTGCAGCATTTGCATTGAAAATAATAAGCATTAAAAATGCAACAGCAAAAGTTGGAATGAATTTCATAATAGCAATTTGAGTAGCGAAGTTATTTATAGCTGATGATTATTTGTTTACCGGAAAGCTTTGCGGTGAATAAGTTTATTTAATTCCCTGTCGCAAAATGCTGAAATGAAATTTGTCTAAAGATTAATTGCTCAATGCATGTTCTTCAGTACAAGTGTGCGACGCAACCGGTGATCATAAGAATTACAAAAGCTTGCTACAAAAAAAACCTCGCTAAAATTATTAACGAGGTTTTAAATATTGTTTTAGAAATTATCTCGACGGCATATTCAACGGTGTATCGCGTTTCAGCATATCATCCCTGTTGGCCATATCCCATGCAGTGTAGAAAACCAATTGAACACGTTTGCTCATCAGGTCGAAATTAATTTTTTCGATAGTATCTGTTGGTTTATGATAATCGGCCAGCAACATTCCATCATAAAAAAATAAAATAGGAACGCCTTTGCGTGCAAAATTGTAATGATCGCTGCGATAATAAATTCTTTCCTGATCATTGGGATCATCAAACTTATAATCCAATGTAAGCTTGGTATATTTATTATTTGCGGCTTCGTTGATGATAGGTAATTCGCTGCTTAATTTATCGTGGCCAATCACATAAATATAATTCAGCGTGTCGGGTAATTTGCGTTCTGTGTCAACCCTGCCGTCCATGTCGGTGTTCAAATCAACACTTGTTTTTTCCAACGGAAAAATTGGATGCTCGGAATAATATTGAGAGCCCCATAATCCTTTTTCTTCTCCGCTAACTGTCATGAAAACAATTGTACGGCGTGGCTTGTAACCCTTTCTGGCCGCGCTTGTGAAGGCTTCGGCCATTTGCAGAACAGAAGTTGTACCAGAGCCATCATCATCGGCGCCATAATAAATAACATCGCCGCGTTTTCCTAAATGATCGTAATGACCTGTTAAGAAAACATATTCATCTTTTTTATCGGTGCCGGGCAATATACCAATCACATTACTGCTTTCTAAATTGTCGGTAGTTTTAGTCGCAACGATTTTTATTTCAGAAACATAAACACTTTTAATTGTTTCTTTTAATTGATCGGAAGACATTGTTGAAGTACTTCCTAAAATCGCTGAAGCCACTTCTTCGGAAACCGAAATATTTAAAAAAGAACTTGCAGTTGTTTGTTTGGTCAAATACATATTCCCTTTTGTTGACGTTGGCATTTTTTTAGGGAAATCTTTCGAGATGATAATGATGCCAACTGCACCTTTTGTTCTTGCTGTCATTGCTTTTGCATAGGTTGAGCCCGGACCGCCAAATCCACGTCTGCCCTGCGTTTGCTGTACTTTATAATTATCGGGCAAGCCATCCAGAACCATCACCATTTTTCCTTTCACATCGATATTTGCATAATCGTTTATTTTTTGGGCATTATCAGTCAACCCATATCCTGCAAATACGATGTTGTTGTAAGTCCAATCGCCTTCGGGTAAATTCTGCATCGAGAAAATATAATCTTTATCCCACTCAAAAGTTTTTCCGTTCACCTGAAATTTTTTATCAACCAATTCATCCTGATACACCGGAAAAATTTGTTGGTAACTGTTGCCATTGCCGGGTTTCAATCCTAATTTTTTAAATTGATCTTCGATGTAAGCTGCAGCACGTTTTTGTCCGGCAGTTGCTGTTTCTCTTCCTTCCATTTCGGCACTGGCAATAACAGATAATTTTTCTTTTAAGGCGGTGGGATTGATAATGCCAGCAAATTTTTGTGCAGGCTCATCGTTTGATTGTGCCGAAGCAG
>JAGWPQ010000436.1 GCA_028877045.1 Bacteroidota bacterium
ATGTGATTTTAAAATATTCCGCTGCCAATAATTTATCTTCAAACATTCATGAAAAAATTCCGAAGAAAGAAAGAAAAGAAAAATCAACTGCACCAAAAGTTGATACAAAATTGCTGAGTTTTAATTTATACAAAGAAGGCAAGGCCGTTGAAGAAATTGCTGCCGAAAGAAATTTAACCGTTCAAACTATTGAAGGCCATTTGGCGCATTATATTTCTTTGGGCGAAATAAAAATTGAAGAACTTATTGCCCGTGAAAAAATTATTTTAATTGAGCCCGCATTGCAAAATTTTGATGGCGGCCCCATCACATCCATTAAACAACAGCTTGGCGACGATGTAAGTTTTGGAGAAATAAGATTGGTGCTGGCATGGAAAGAATTCGAAAAAAATAAAGTCACAGGTTAAAATATTTAACCCGCGACTTTTAATAAAATGATTTCCTATAAATACTTGTCGCCCTTGCTGCGCTTCACTTCTGCCACATATTCTTTAATAGCTTGTTCCTTATCTTTTTTGCAGATCATCAGCACATCTTTCGTATCAACAATAATAAAATCATCCAGCCCCTGCAACAACAATAATTTATCGTGTGGTGCACTAACCATACATTTTGTTGCATCGATCACGATCACATTATCCGAAGCAACAGCGTTGCCAAGATAATCCTTGTCTAAATTTTCGTAAGCACTGTTCCATGTTCCCAGGTCGCTCCAGCCAAATGATGAAGGGATTACATAAACATTATCAGCTTTTTCCATGATGGCATAATCGATGGAAACGCTGGTACACTGCGGATAAATTTTGCCGATCGCTTCTTTTTCTTTTGCCGTATTAAATTTTTCTTTTTCGCTGTCGAACAATTCAAACATTTCGGGTTGATATTTTTCGAAAGCGTTCACCACCGTTTTTACTTTCCAAACAAAGATGCCGCCGTTCCACAAAAACTCGCCGCTTGCTACAAATGTTTTTGCTAATTCAAGATTCGGTTTTTCGGTAAATGTTTTTACTTTATGGATATTATCGGCAATTATTTTTGAATCGAACTGAATATATCCGTATCCCGTGTTAGGATACGTTGGGGTGATGCCGAGAGTAATAAATGCTTCCTTCTGATCAACAAAAGTCAACGCCTGTGTGGTGATTTTTTTAAAATTCTCTCCGTCTAAAATCATGTGATCACTTGGTGCAACGATTAACGATGCTTCCGGATCTTTTTCCAATAATTTAAAAGAAATATAAGCAACACAGGGTGCCGTATTTTTTCTGCTGGGTTCGGCAACAATATTTTCTTTGGGAATGTCGGGTAATTGCTCGGCAACAATATCGCTGTATTCTTCGGATGTAACTACAAAAATATTTTCTTTCGGAACAAATGCGGCATATCGTTCAAACGTCCACTGGATAAGCGTTTTGCCGGTATTTAAAATATCTAAAAATTGTTTGGGATATGACGTTCTGCTTTTTGGCCAAAACCTGCTTCCAATTCCTCCGGCCATGATAGCAACGTAGTGATGTTTATTCATATAGACTTTTTGTGGCGCAAATATAGGGTGTGTTTATAGCAATAAAGAAGCTGTGTGTTTATAAATTAATTAAATTATACCTTCTCGTATTAAATCATGTAAATGCAAAATACCAAGATAGTTTCCTTTCGATTCAACGATCAGTTGACTGATGTCGTGCTTGCGCATCAGGTCTAAAGCCTGTACCGCCAAAACATCGGGTTCGATTGTTTTTGGATTAACAGATAAAATTTCTTTTGCTGTGATGTTTTCTATGTGATCGCTTTTTTCTAACATTCTTCTCAAATCACCATCGGTAATAATTCCTTTCACTTTATTATTTACATCAACGACCGCGGTAACGCCCAACCTCTTTTCGGTTATTTCAACAATCACTTCTTTCAATGAGGCAGATGATAATACTTTTGGCTTTTGATTGTGTACATAAATATCCTCAACACGTAAATACAAACGCTTGCCCAAATTTCCTCCGGGATGATATTTTGCAAAATCCTTATCCGAAAATCCGCTTAATTCCATTAAAGAAACTGCCAGTGCATCGCCCATTACCATTTGCGCGGTTGTGCTGCTGGTGGGCGCTAAATTATTGGGGCAGGCTTCTTTTGAAACGGTTGTATTTAAAACGATATCGGATTGAACGGCTAAGAAACTTTCCATATTGCCAACAATGCCAATCAGTTTATTTCCGAAATTTTTAATCAGTGGCACCAAAACTTTTATTTCAGGACTTTCGCCGCTTTTGCTGATGATCAAAACAACATCATCTTTTTGTATCATGCCCAGATCACCGTGAATCGCATCGGCAGCATGCATGAATAACGATGGCGTTCCTGTAGAATTAAGCGTTGCCGCAATTTTTTGGGCAACAATAGCACTTTTGCCAATGCCGCTTACGACCAACCTTCCTTTTGACTGATAAATTGTTTGTACTGCCTTTTCGAAACCTTCGTCTATAAAGGCTTCCAGCCCTTTTATTGATGCTGCTTCCAGCGCTATCGTTTGTAATGCTTTTTGTATGATGGATGAACTCATGGGCGCAAAGGTAAACTTTAACAACAATCTGTTGTATTTACTCTGCCCGATGTTTAACTTCGCTACCCTTGAAAAAGGCTTTATGGTTCAAAACAGAATCATAATCAACAACACTCCGCCGAATGGGAACGCTGTTGTAACCGACCGTTCTAAAAAATTATTGAACTCTTTCGGCAAAATGTTTTATCTTATAAGTCGTATAAAATCCGTTTTTGCGGAACAGAAATTTTTATATCAATGGCAAAAAGTACAAAGAAGTCTCAAACAACTCTAACGAAGAAACCGACTGCTACCAAAAACGCCTCTCCCAAATCTGCAAAAGAGGGTGCTTCAAAAACGCATGATATCCATTCTGCCCTTCAAAAACATTTTGGTTTTAGCGAATTCAAGGGAACACAGGAAAAGGCGATCAACAGTTTGCTGGAGGGACGCGATACTTTTGTAATTATGCCAACCGGCGGCGGCAAAAGTTTGTGTTATCAATTGCCTGCACTCATTTTACCCGGCTGCGCCATTATTGTTTCGCCGCTTATTGCTTTAATGAAAAATCAGGTTGATCTGGTAAGGGGTTACAGCGAAAAAGATGATGTAGCACATTTTCTAAACTCCTCATTGAATAAAGGCCAGATCAAAGAAGTAAAAGAAGATCTGATCGCCGGTAAAACAAAATTATTATACGTTGCCCCCGAAACATTAACCAAACAGGAAAACTTAGATTTCTTTTCTGATCTCACCATTTCTTTTTTTGCTGTTGATGAAGCGCATTGTATTTCGGAGTGGGGACATGATTTTCGTCCCGAATACAGAAGGCTTCGCGAAATGATGGACATCATTAATCCCGATGTTCCGGTTGTTGCATTAACAGCAACGGCAACGCCAAAAGTGCAAAGCGATATCGTTAAAAATCTCGGGCTCCGCAATCCGAATATTTTTATTTCATCTTTCAACCGCTCTAATCTTTATTACGAGATCATTCCAAAAATTCAGAAAGAACAAACTATTAAAAGTATTGTTCGTTTCATCACCACGCATAAAGGAAAAAGCGGGATTATTTATACACTCAATCGAAAAACAACCGAAGAACTGGCCGAGATTTTAATGGCCAATAATATTAAAGCTGTTGCCTATCATGCGGGATTGGATCAAAAATTAAGGGCCGAAAGACAAGATCAGTTTTTAAATGAAGATGTTCAGGTAATTGTTGCCACCATTGCTTTTGGAATGGGTATCGATAAACCGGATATCCGTTTTGTCATTCATTTTAATATTCCGAAATCAATCGAAAATTATTATCAGGAAACAGGTCGTGCCGGCCGCGATGGCATGGAGGGCTTGTGCCTTTTATATTATTCACACAAAGATGTTTCGAAGCTCGAACATTTGATGCGCGATAAACCATTAAGTGAAAGAGAAGTTGGTGCGCAGCTAATAAACGAAACCGTTGCTTTCGCTGAAAGCGGTGTGTGCAGAAGAAAAACATTGTTGCATTATTTTGGCGAGGAATGGGAAAATAAAAATTGTGGCAACTGCGATAACTGCAAACATCCAAAAGAAAAAATTGAGGCCAAAGATGATGTTGTAAAAGTGCTGAAAGTTGTAAAAGCTTTGGAGGGCCGTTTTGTGACCGAATATGTTGTGAATGTTGTGATGGGAAAATTAACGCCGCAAATTGCCATGTTCCGTCACGAAAAATTAGCGGAATTTGGTATTGGAAAAGACAAGGAAAGTCATTTGTGGAATAGTTTGATCCGCCAGATGCTGTTAGAAAATTTTATTAAAAAAGATATTGAAGAATATGGCTTGTTGAAGATGACTGAAAAGGGAGAGAAGTTTTTAAAGAAGCCATCGTCATTCAAAATTGTGTTGAATAATTTATTTGAAGATGCCAATGAAGATGATGAGGAAAGCGAAAATGCTTCACAAACAGGCGCTGCTTCGGACGATAAATTATTTGAAATGCTGAAGGACCTGCGCCACAGGGAGGCAAAGAAAAAAAGCCTTCCGCCTTTTGTAATTTTCTTAGAAAATTCATTGCAGGATATGGCAACGCTTTATCCAACAACACTGGGAGAATTAGAAAAGTGCCAGGGCGTAAGTAAAGGAAAGGCCATAAAATACGGAAAGCCTTTTGTTGAATTGATTGCGCAATATGTTGAAGAGAACGATATCGAAAAACCCGATGATTTTGTGATGCGCAGCGTGTTGAACAAAAGCAACAACAAGGTTTATATCATTCAAAACGTTGATAAAAAAATTCCGCTTGAAACCATTGCCAAGCACAAAAGTTTAAAACTCGAAGAATTGCTTGAAGAGATGGAAACCATTGCTGCCAGCGGCACAAAACTTAATCTTGATTATGCCATTGATGAATGGCTGGATGAATATGAACAGGAAGAGATCATCGATTATTTTAAAAGTTGCGAAACATCTTCGCTGGAAGTTGCCCAAAAAGAATTAAGCGAAAACGATTATACATTAGAGCAATTAAAAATAATGCGCATTAAGTTTCTGAGCGTTTACGGAAATTAGTTTTATAAATTAAATATTGAAAACCTGAACAAATGTTCGGGTTTTTTTATGGAATATTTATCCCATCGAATCTTATTAGAAACAATTATTATGGCAGATGTTCAACAAAAAGAAAGCAGCCGTAAACTTGGCTGTGCTCGCAGCAAAAAATTATCAACAAGAATTGATCTTACACCAATGGTCGATCTTGGTTTTTTACTCATTACTTTTTTTATTTTCACAACAACATTAAGCAGGCCAACTGCAATGAAATTAATTTTACCTGCAGATGGCAACGGAAGTAAATCACCCCAAAGCAAAACATTAAATCTTATTTTATCCTCTGATAATAATGTTATTTATTATTCCGGTCTTGCTAAAGAAACTGCGGCTATCACGAACTATTCTGTTTCTGGATTAAGATCAATTATTGAAAACAAAATGAAAGAAGTTGGTATGCTTTCTGGAAATAAATCTGAAACAGTTGTTCTTATCAAACCAACAAATCATTCAACATATAAAAACGTTGTGGATGCCCTGGATGAAATGAAAATAAGCGGTGTAACCCGTTTTGTTTTAACGGACGCCACCGAGGAAGAGGCTGCTTTGCTTGCGCGGCGATTTTAAAAATGATGAACCACGCAGCACATTTTCTTTCGGCTATGTCATTGATTTATCCCTCAGTTTTGGTTTATTTTTTAACTAAAATGATGATCCTATGTTTATCGGCGGCCTGCAACCCACACATATAACACATAGCAGCACGTTAAGCGTGCTAGCCGACAAGAACACCCGTATCATTATGAAAGTGCTGGACGGCGAAGGAAAAATAGCAAAAACATTAACCTCATTTGTAGATGCCGGCAAGCAAGATCTTGCTTTAAATCTAAGCGATCTGCAAAACGGCGTTTATATCTTGAATGCTTTTTGCGGAGATGTTTTTTTAAAATCATTCAAATTTATCAAACAATAATTTTTTCGTTTGGGGTATTAACAGGCTCTGCTCTTTTGTGAGCGGAGCTTTATTTTTTGAAGTATTCTTTAATTCGTTCCTCAACATTGTTTCGTATGCTGATATAATAAAAATTATAATCGGCAATATGATAGTTTTTAGAAGTATAAAAAAGATTTCCAAAAAACCTTGGCTTACGGGTCCACAAAACACCATCCGCCGTTTTTGCATCTGCAACACCTGTATATATTTTATTGAAATTAAACAACACACTCCCTTTGTTTTGGCTTCGTAAAGCTGTTGGGTTTGTTGCGCTCCATGTTATCGGGTTTGTAACGACGGCTGTAAATTTTTCTTCTTTTACAAACGGAGGTTTATAGCCTTCTTTAAATGTGCGCCAGCTGCAGATACAGCCTGTTTGGTTTGGGGTTTCACAGGCTTTGATGTTCGTTAACAAATCCGGCTGAACAAAAATGCCGACAATATATGCGGCAACTAATTTTTTTTGCAACGGCTTTCCATCAAAAAATTCTTTCAATAATCTTTTGGCATGCGTTGTTCCTTGGCTGTGCGATGCAATGATGATGGGTCTTCCGTTATTATAATGTTGCAAATAATATTCAAAGGCAGATTTAATATCCCCATAAGCCAAATCAAATGCGGCAACGGCATTTGCTGTATCTTCTTTTGTAACGGGGAAATAAGCTTTCAGGTTTGCCTGCCTGTATCGCGGCGCAAAAATTCTTCCCGCTTCATTAAAAACGCTTGCCTGATATAAAATACTGCTGTAATCTGTTTTGGCATTGATCTCAGAATTATCAATCGGCGCATTCCATCCGAATGGCATTTTCATGTTTGTGTAAGATGTTGGATAGATAAAAAAAATATCGACTGAAGAGCCACGGTGATAATTTTCCAATAATGATGCCGGAACGCTGTCGCTGGTATTGTGTTTTAAAGGATTGGCCGCCCAATAATCAAGGTTTGCATAATCGGGAATTCCATCATTGCTTCTGAATGTATAATTACTTGCAAAGCGATGATATTTATTGCTGCAGCTTAATAAAAAGATCAATAAAAAAAATACCGCTGTTCTTTTCATGAAATAAAGTTGTTCTTTTTTTCTGATATTTAAAAGCAGTTTACCGATTCTCTTGCTTTTTTGCTGAAGTATTATTCAGGTAAAAAATTTTTCGCTTACTTTAATCATTCAAAAATAAATCGCCTTTGGCCCTTCTTCGTCATATTCCTTTTTTACGCACTGTATTTTTATATAGCATCACCGCATTTGGCGGGCCGCAGGGCCATTATGGAATGATGTTGAAGACCTTTGTTCAAAAAAGAAAAGACGTTGATGAACACGAGTTACTTGATCTGGTTAGTTTCTGCAACATGTTGCCCGGCGCATCTTCTACACAAACAATAACACTGATCGGTTATAAACGTGGCGGTATTCCATTAGCGGTATTAACTTTATTAATTTGGATCACACCTGCATCGATCATAATGGGCAGCCTTTCTTTTTTGCTCGAATACCTTGATCATTTCGGTTTATCTGTGGGCGTTTTTAAATTCATCAAAGCAATGGCAATCGGGTTTATTGCATTTTCGTCATATAAACTTTTTCGTGTTGCCATTCATAACACCATAACAAAAATCATTTTGCTCGTTGCTGCATTCGCAACTTTTTTTGCATTTAAAACGCCGTGGGTTTTTCCGGTTTTGATTGTGCTGGCCGGCGTTATTACCAATTTCAGCGACAGAAGAATTCCACAACATGGCGAAAAGCCAAAGCAAATCAAATGGGGAAACATGCTAATTTTTATTGCTCTGTTTGCCGTTGCAGGATATTTATCTGAAACGGCTACAAAGGAAAACTGGAAAAACAGAAAGGCATTTAACTTGTTTGAAAATACCTATCGTTTTGGAAGCATTGTTTTTGGTGGGGGTGATGTTTTAATGCCCATGATGTACGAACAATATTTGACAAGGCCCGAAACAAAAAGGGTTCAGGAAAACAAACGCGATGTATTGCGAATGAACAAAGATGATTTTTTAACTGGCTGGGGAATTGTTCGTGCCATACCCGGACCGGTTTTTTCAATCGGCGCTTTTACCGGAGGGATGGTGATGAGAACCGAGAACAGCGCATCGTTGCAATTGCTTGGTTGTTTTCTTGGTGCTATCGGAATTTTTTTACCGAGTGCATTATTGGTTTTATTCTTTTTTCCTGTGTGGAATAATTTAAAAAAATACGCGGTTATTTTTCGTTCGCTCGAAGGGATCAATGCAGCAGTCGTTGGAATTATGGCTGGTGCAACTTTTTATTTGATGAAAGACATTGTTTTTGTGGAATTATGGAATGGAAAAATTACCGGCGTGTATGATGTTGCGGTAATAATTGCAACATTTGTTGTT
This sequence comes from Bacteroidota bacterium, assembly GCA_028877045.1. GTDB lineage: Bacteria > Bacteroidota > Bacteroidia > Chitinophagales > Chitinophagaceae > CAIQDX01. The sequence goes on from JAGWPQ010000436.1 coordinate 8,436, forward strand.
TTATCATTCACAAAAATTCCCGCTCCTTTTGTTGTTTTATTTTGTCTTTTGTTGGGATGGATTCTTTAGCAGTTTTTGCTCCTAACTATTTTTTCTTTTGTACCTTTTGCCCCTAAAAATTTTTTATGAAAAAGCCGTTCTTTTTTTATCTATTTTTATTTTGCTCCATCGCATCATTTTCTCGAACAGAAAATCCTTTGATCCCCATTCCTTCTTCTGTAACAAAACAACCGGGATCATTTTCATTGCACAATAATTTAGTGATTGGCATTAACAGTGATGAAAAAAATGTTGTTTTTGTTGCCGGTCAATTAGCAAAAGAATTATCAACACCAACCGGTTTCAAAGTATCGGTCAATAAAAATATTGCAGCCGCAAATATCCGCTTGCAGCTTTTAAAAACAAGAGATAATGATCTTGGTGACGAAGGATATAAACTTTCTGTTTCGCAAAAAACAATTATCATTTCTGCAAACAAAGCTGCGGGACTTTTTTACGGAACACAAACATTACTGCAATTGTTGCCAAAAGAAATTGAAAATAAATCTGTAGTAAAAAATATTTCTTGGAAAGTTTCCTGCGTTGAAATAACCGACCAGCCTCGTTTTGCGTGGCGCGGATTAATGTTTGATGTTAGCCGCCACTTCTTCGGAAAAAAAGATGTGGAAGATTTTATTGATAACATGGTGAAATATAAATTTAATTTATTGCACCTGCATTTAACCGATGATGAAGGTTGGAGAGTTGAAATAAAAAGTCTGCCGCGGCTTACTTCTGTTGGCGCCTGGAATGTAAAACGGGTTGGAACATTTGGTGATTTTTCAAAACCCACACCTGATGAACCAAAAAATTACGGTGGCTTCTTTACGCAAGAAGATATAAAAGAAATTGTTCGGTATGCAAAAGAACGATTTGTAAATATTTTACCCGAAGTTGATATTCCCGGCCACAGCCTTGCTGCCATTGTTTCTTATCCGGAACTTTCGTGCACGCCGGGTGCAGAAAATTATCAGGTTCGTTCGGGCGAAAAAATAATAAATTGGCAACACGGACTTGTTGCGTTGGTTGATAATACAATTTGCCCGGCTAACGAAAAAGTATATCCGTTTTTAGATAAAGTATTTACCGAATTAGCACAATTATTTCCATTCGAATACATTCATATTGGTGGCGATGAATGTGCAAAAAATTTCTGGGAAAAAAGTGATGCAGTTAAACAGCTGATGCAAAAAGAAGGATTAAAAACAATGGAAGAAGTTCAAAGTTATTTTGAAAAACGAGTTGAAAAAATTGTTGAATCGAAAGGAAAAAAAGTAATTGGTTGGGATGAGATTTTAGAAGGAGGATTAGCGCCAAACGCAGCGGTGATGAGTTGGAGAGGAATGAAGGGCGGTATTGCCGCTGCAAAGATGGGACACGAAGTTGTGATGAGCCCAACAGATTTTGTTTATTTAGATCTGATGCAGGGCGATAGAATTATTGAACCTCCGGTTTATGGAACAATGCTTTTAAAAAAAGTATATTCCTTTGAGCCGGTTCCCGACAGCGTTGATGCAAAATTGATTAAAGGCGGACAGGCCAATTTGTGGACCGAACAAATTTATAACACTCGCCACATGCAATACATGCTTTGGCCCAGAGCCCTTGCTGTTGCTGAATGTTTATGGAGTGCCAAACAAAATAAAAACTGGGACAGTTTTACGAAAAGAACGGAATCAATGTTTGAAAGGATGGATGTTGAACATGTAAAATATGCAAGGTCGATGTTTGATCCGGTGTTTGAAGTGAAACGAGACGCAAGTAATGAGTTACAAATTATTCTTTCAACAGAAGTTAATGGATTAGATATTCATTACAGTTTCGATAATTCGAATCCCGATAATTTTTATCCGAAATATTCTACACCGTTAAGTGTTCCGAAAGATGCATCGATGATAAAAGTTGTTACTTATCGTGATGGAAAACAAATCGGCCGACAAATTGATATGCCAATCGCAACATTAAAATCAAGATTGCCCAAAAAATAATTTTTCGTTGCTGCACATCGAACAGAAAGTATAAGTGTGCGACGCAACAGGCGATGCCATGAAAATATGATGCCGGTAAAATAAAAAAGAGCGCAATTAATACGGCGCTCTTTTTATTTTATTTTTTTATTTCTTTTTCTAACGAACCAACACGTTGCACGATAGAATCTAAATTTCTGAAATGAATAAATGCTTTTCGATATTTTGAAGCCTCGAATGCCGGAGAGCCGGAAAATACTTCGCCAGGTTTATTAATACTTTTTGAAACACCGGACTGCGCAGTAAGAATTGTGTTGTCGGCAATTTGCAAATGACCAACAACACCAACTTGTCCGCTGAACATACAATTTTTTCCGATCTTGGTTGATCCGGCTACCACGTTGCACGCAGCCAGATAGCTATTTTCGCCCACCTCAACATTGTGTGCGATATGAATCAGGTTATCGAATTTAACGCCCTTGCGGAGGATGGTAGAGCCCAGTGTGGCACGGTCGATAGCGCAGTTAGCACCAATTTCAACATCATCCTCAATTACAACATTTCCAATCTGTGCAATTTTCTTTTGTCCTTCGGGATTTTCAGGGGCAAAACGAAAACCATCGCTGCCAATTACTGTTCCGGAATGGATGATACAATCTTTACCGATGATTGTTTCGGAATAAATTTTAACGCCGGCAAACATTGTTGTGTTATCGCCAACAACGCAATTATCTCCGATATAAACCTGCGGATAGAGTTTTACATTGTTGCCGATCTTTACATTTTCTCCAACAAAAGAAAATTCGCCTGCATAAATATTCTCTCCAACTTTTGCCGTTTCGGAAATAAAAGAAAGTTTAGAAATACCCACTTTATTCAACTTCACCTCGTTGTACATTTCTAATAATTTTCCGAATGCACTTTGGGCACTTTCTACACGAATTAATGTTGCGCTGATTGGCGCAGTTGCCTCGAAGTCTTTGTTTACAATAACTATTGAAGCTTTTGTATTGTAGATATATTGTGTGTATAAAGGATTACTTAGAAAAGATATTGATCCGGGTTCTCCTTCCTCGATCTTTGCAAGTTTTGAAACAGAAACAGAATCATCGCCTTCGATCTTTCCGTTAAGCAGACCGGCTATTTGTTGGGCACTGAATTGCATGTGGTTATTTTAAATGATATATTAAAAGCAATCGTTTTGGGTTCAGATAAAGATAAAGAATTTATGAGACGTCTCTAGAAAAGATAATTACCCGATGAGCCCTGCAGCACGACTTATTTCTAACATTCTATCGATTGGTTTTTTCGCGGCCACTCTTAAATTTTCATCCATTATTATTTCGGGTAATTCGTATTTCATGCAGAGATATAATTTTTCGAGTGTATTTAATTTCATATGCGGACAATCGTTACAAGCACAACTGTTATTGGGTGGAGCAGGAATAAATGTTTTTAAAGAATTTGATTTTTGCATCTCGTGCAAGATCCCTGTTTCGGTGGCAACAATAAATTCGGTGGCAGGACTTGTTTGTGAATATTTTAATAATTGAGTCGTGCTGCCAATATAATCTGCAATATTTAAAACCGCTTCTTCACATTCGGGATGCGCAATTAATTTTGCTTGCGGGTGGCGGATCTTTAATTTAA
>JAGWPQ010000437.1 GCA_028877045.1 Bacteroidota bacterium
ATATTAGCGAAGTTTTAAACAAAAAGTCTTGTACATCTCCCAAAGAACTAAACTTACCGCTCCAAAGCCTGCAAGAAATCCAGCACTCACTAAAAGACGTTCGTTCCTCATCCTTGTTTCTAAATCGATTTTAATTTCTTTAAGTTTTAATTTATCATCTATATCTTTTTGAACATACCCGCCGTATTCACAAAATAATCTTCCACTAACCGAAATTTGATAATTGATATTATCCTGATGTTTGATAGCGTATCCATCCGAAATAAAATGTTCTAATATTTCTCTAACATCATCAGTAGTCTTTAAATTAAAATCAGCCTTCCAACCTGTTAATTGCTTTACCTTATCACTACTATTATTCATTTTATTAAGACATAATGTCAATATCTCGCAAGTAATCATAAAAAAAGTTTCTACTAAATTAGAAACAAATATTGATGAATATTAATTCATCTTCCCTCAAATAAAAAAAGCCCCATTCTTTCAAATGAGGCCAAAACCAATTGGATCAAAAAATACATCCCCCCAGATGATGTTTATTTTACCAATTTAGGCTGACCTGCAATCGTAATACTTTTATATTTCACCGGCCCTAAGTCACAGTCATTTTATTTTACAATTGGTTTCATTTAAACTATCGTTAACAAACCGAAGGCCTATGCCCCCTATTCAGCTGTAAAATAAGTAGCACAAAAAAGCCCTGATTCTTACGAAACAGGGCTTTTCTTGGGGGGAAGATATGAGAAAATTAAAAGGCTCAAAACCAAAACAAGGGTACAATTATAGTAAGGACACAGAAATTTACATAATCCCCTAAATGTTTTTAAAATAAAAGACCACCTTGTTCGGGTGGTCTTTTAAGAATATGGGTGATCTTATTATTTCTCGTTTTCAGCAGTGTCGTGCATATTATCGTAGAACTTATATTTTGCATCCAAAGCATCATACGCTTTTGCATCTTTGCCTCTCACCTTATCTCTTTTATACATATACAAATTGGCAAGAAAATCTATTGATTTTATGTAAGAGCTTTTTTCGAATCTGTCTTTCGGATGTTTCTCTTTTAATACGGTGAAAGCTTTTTCCAACCAGTTGACAGCAGAATCAGCTGATTCAAGGATTTGCATTTCAACACTATCGCGTGAAGCTTTGACAGGATCGGTCAATAATTTGAATTTAGCATCTTGTGCTGCTTTCTTTTTAGGATCTTTTTCAACAACTTTTTTGGTATTTATCTCCTGTAAGGCTTTAGTTAAAGCCCTGTATTTATCGTCGTATGTATTGAAGTCGTTGTAATGTATAACACCTGCATTGAACGCTGCAATTGAATTTGAAGGGTCTAAAGTGAATGCTTTTTTAAATGCTTCGCGTCCTTTGATCTGGTATGCTAAAATCTTTGCACTGTCCAACCCTTCTTTATCTTCTTTAGAAAGATTTACAAACATGTCGCCAAAATGAAGGTATTTGGTGGCGGTTAAAGTGCCGGCAGCATTTTCTCTTTCATAAAATGCAGTTTTGCCTGCAAGGTCATAGAATTTTCTGATGAAATCCAATTCATACTCATACCAGTTTTCCTTTGGATATGTTTTTTCGCAGATAGCATAATATTTGTAGAAATTGGCCGAATCTTTTTTGTCGCTGCTGGCAATCAGGATATAACGATAGATGTCAAGATTTGCTTCACCTGCAACATGGTTATCAACTAATCTTTCGTAGAATTTGGTTGCCTCATTTATTTTCATTGCGTTTTGTGCAGAATACCCGGCATACAAAATAGAAGTGGTATCGAATGGCATGGTAAGTGAACTCCACTTATTTTTATAAATGATATCGTAATAATCAACAGAATAATTAAAATAATACAATGAAGAATCCCATTTTTTTGAGTTGAAAGCTTTGATACCCTGATTGAATGAAGTTGTATAAATATCGAATGCGGCGTCGTAGCCATTGTTTTCTTTCATGCTTTTCATGCTTGTATCCATCGATACACATTTTTTAAAAGCATCGCTGGCAGCCACTTCTGCAGCCGGGTATTTTGCTCTCAGTTTTTCATCCTTATAAACTGCTGCATAGATCTTGGCTCTCCACATCCAGTATTCGGGTTTAGCCAATGCCTTTGTATCAGATTCAAACTTGTCAATTTCGGTTTTAGCCATTTCAAGCTGACCTAAAAGCGAAGCTGTTTGTACTTTTTTAAAATCCTGTGCTTTAACAAAAAAAGACAAAGAAGCAAAAGCGGAAAGCAATAAAAGCTTTTTCATAAATTAATTGTTTAATTATTGGTTATCAGTTGATTTAATTGTGTCATCTGGGCTTACACTTTCATCTGTTGAAGGCGGCATTCCTTCAACGGTTTCAGGATTGATCTCAGTAATTTCATCTGCTTCCTGTTCTTCTATTTTAGAAATAGCAGCAATATGATCGCCTTCGTCCAACCGGATTAAAATTACACCCTGTGTTGCCCTTCCCGACTCTTTGATTGTTGCTATTGGTGTTCGCAAGGTAATTCCCGATTCACAAGTGATGATCAGATCTTCTTTCTCACTCACATCTAAAATGCCAACCAAAGTTCCTGTTTTTTCGGTAACATTTATAGTTTTAACGCCTTTTCCTCCGCGATTGGTAATGCGATACACATCTTCACCGTCTTCATCAATCAATGGCGTACGTTTTCCAAAACCATTTTCACTTACGACTAAGACAGTCTTTGATCTGTCATCACGGTTAATACAGATCATGCCGATCACTTCATCGTTAGAATCATCTACTTCAATTCCATAAACACCAATGGCTCCTCTTCCTGTTGGGCGAACTTTCTCTTCGGGGAAGCGAATAGCACGGCCACTTTTTACAGCCATCATGATCTCATTGTTCCCGTCGGTCATTTTTGCTTCGAGTAATTGATCTCCTTCATTGATGGTGATAGCATTTATACCATTTGCTCTAGGGCGACTGAAATCTTCGAGATATGTTTTTTTGATGATACCCTTCTTGGTACATAAAACAATATAATGACTCTGTGCAAATTCTTTGTCTTCTAAATTCTTAACATCAATAATGGCTCTTACTTTATCATCCGGAGGTATCTGAATTAAATTTTGAATAGCTCTGCCCTTTCCTTGTTTTTCGCCTTCAGGGATCTCATACACTTTCAACCAGAAACATCTTCCCTTTTCGGTGAAGAATAACATGGTGTGATGTGTGGATGCAACAAATAAATGTTCAACATAATCTTCCTCTCTTGTTTTACTTCCTACAGCTCCTCTTCCGCCACGGCGTTGCTGACGGTATTCGGTTGCTGATGTTCTTTTGATATAACCTAAATGCGAAATAGTTATTACCACATCTTCTTCTTCGATCAGGTCTTCAATGCGCATTTCGTCAGCGAGGTATTGTATCTCGGTCTTTCTGGCATCGCCGAATTTATCTTTTACTTCCAACAACTCGGTCTTAATTAAATCATAACGCAATTGTTCGCTTCCCAATAATTCTATCAAATGTGCAATGGTGATGACGATCTCTTTAAATTCTTCAACGATCTTATCACGCTCCATGCCGGTAAGACGTTGCAAACGCAATTCAAGGATCGCTTTGGTTTGCACATCAGATAATCCTTCTTCCTGATTATAAACGCTGACATGAATCTCTGCGAATAATTCCTCACGCAAATACCATTTTTCTTCCTTGCTTCTTTTTTGCAATGCGATCTTAGCTTCATCAGGAGTTCTGCTGGCACGGATCAAACTGATCACTTCGTCCAGATGATCCAATGCTTTAAGATAACCTTCCAAGATATGTGCTTTCTCCTGTGCTTTACGTAATTCGAATTTAGCACGGCGAATTACTACTTCCATCCTGAATTCTACAAACTCAACGATCAGGTCTCTGAGATTTAGGATCTTTGGACGGCCTTTGGTTAAAGCAACATTATTAATACCATAACTGGTTTGCAGTTCGGTAAACTTATAGATCTGATTGATGATGACCTGTGCAACCACATCTCTCTTCAGGTCAATTACAATTCTGGTTCCTTCGCGGTTATTACTTTCGTTGTTCACATGTGCAATGCCTTCGATGGTTTTGGCATTCACCAGCTGACCAATTTTATCGGTCAGCATATCTCTGTTCACCTGATAAGGAACTTCTGTAATTACGATCTGTTCGCGGCCGCTTGCTTTTGTATCCACATGGCATTTACCACGTAATACCAATCTTCCTCTACCGGTAAGCAATGCCTGCTTCACTCCTTCCATTCCGTAAATGATACCACCGGTAGGAAAATCAGGAGCTTTTACAATTTTTATTAATTCTTCAATGGCTATGTCGTGGTTATCGATATATGCAATACAACCATCCACTACCTCGCTTAGATTATGGGGCATCATATTGGTTGCCATACCAACAGCGATACCCGAAGAACCGTTTACCAATAATTGTGGAATCCTTGTTGGCAACACACTTGGCTCCTGCAATGAATCATCGAAATTGAGTTGAAAGTCAACAGTTTCTTTTTCTATATCATCCAGCATTGCCTCAGCCAAACGCTGTAAACGAACTTCGGTATAACGCATGGCAGCAGGCGGATCACCATCCTGGTTACCAAAGTTACCTTGCCCGTCCACCAACATATAACGCATGGTCCATTCCTGTGCCATACGCACAACGGTATCGTAAATGGATGCATCACCATGCGGATGGTATTTACCCATTACTTCCCCAACAATACGGGCCGATTTTTTATATGCTTTGTTGCTGTTATTTCCCAATTCGTTCATCGCATATAAAACACGGCGGTGAACGGGTTTGAAGCCATCGCGAACATCAGGTAATGCACGTCCTACAATAACCGACATCGAATAATCGATGTAAGCGGTCTTCATTTGTTCTTCGATATTTACCTGTATAATGCGATCATTATCGCTTGTTTTTTCCGGTAGCAGATTTTCTTCCATGTATCTTTTCTAAACTGAATTTTTTGAGTAATAGTGAGATGAATTCCGCCTCATTTTAAGAGGCTTGCGAAGATAGCCTTTTACAGTCGTAAAAAGCGTATAAAATCAGTGTTTTTTAAAGGGTTTTATCCACAGCTGTGGAGTATGAAATAAGTTCGCTTTTTGAGACACTTGAACATTTTTTTCAGCATCAATGATTATTCAATTCCAGCTTAAAACTAACATCGAACAAGTATATTTGATTCATGAAACATATTCTCCTTTTTGGTGCAGGAAAATCTGCCACCGTATTGATCGATTATTTAAAAACTATTACCACCGAAAAAAATTGGAAAGTCATTGTTGCAGATAATGACCTTGCTGCTGCACAATTAAAAGTGGGAGAACATGATCTGGTAAAAGCTGTTCAACTTAATATCAATAACGAATCAGAACGCAAACAATTAATAGCGCAAGCCGATCTGGTTATTTCGATGATGCCGCCATCGTTGCACTATCTGGTGGCATTGGATTGCATTGAATTTAAAAAACATTTACTCACTGCTTCTTATGTTGACGAAAAAATTAAGAATGATGAATTAAGAATTAAGAATTCCGGCGCATTGTTTTTATATGAGATGGGCTTAGATCCCGGCATCGATCACATGAGTGCCATGCAAATCATTCACCGTATCAAAAATGATGGCGGTAAGATCATATCATTCAAATCTCATTGCGGCGGATTGGTGGCACCCGAAAGCGATAACAATCCCTGGCATTATAAAATAAGCTGGAATCCACGCAATGTGGTACTGGCCGGAAAAGCAGGTGCCATTTATAAAGAACAAAACAAAATCGTTGAAAAAAAATATCAATTATTATTTCAACAATGCGATCAGGTTGAAATAAAAGGATTGGGAAATCTGGCTTATTATCCCAACCGCGATTCGTTGAGTTATATTCCTTTGTATCAATTAGAAGAAGGCGAAACCTTTATCCGCACTACATTGCGCTATCCTTCTTTTTGTGAAGGATGGAAATATATCGTGGATCTGCAATTGACCGATGAAGAAAAAAAATATCAAACAAACGGAATGAGTTTTCATCAATTCTTCAAACAATATTTTACAGAACATCATGTGCAGGATATATTAATGGAAGCTTCAAAAAAAGATAAAATTGTTGTTCAATTAAAATACCTGGGATTATTTGATGATGAATTGATCAATGCCGGCGAATGCAGTGCCGCCGATGTGCTGCAAATTTTATTGGAGAAAAAATTAGTGTTGCAAAAAGCTGATAAAGATATGATCGTGATGCTGCACGAATTTGAATACGAGATTGCCGGCAAACAAAAAATAATCAACAGCAGTTTGGTTGTAAAAGGCGATGATAGTTTAAGAACAGCAATGGCAAAAACGGTTGGGCTTCCATTAGGCATTGCAGCAAAATTAATTTTAGAAGGAAAGATCACCGAAACAGGTTTGCATATTCCGGTCGTTCCAAATATTTACGAACCGCTATTACATGAATTAAAAAACTTTGGAATTAAATTTATTGAATCGTAGAGAATAATTGTGTTTTTATGTTATGAACTTTCGTGCAAAGCTAAGCTGCAGTTGCGTCGCACTCTTGTACGCTTTGTTCTATATTCAGCTATCGAGAAAAATTAATTCATTACTCTTTCAAAGAAAAATCAATCTTCAAAATATTTTTTGTAGAACTTGTTATTTTAAACCGGTCATCAATCCGTAAACCAATTACCCAAACAATCTTTTTATTGCTTTCGATCACCCATACCTTTTCTTTATCGGTTGCAGATAATTTTTGATCGATAAAAAAACGGTTCAACTTCTTTTTCTTTTGCATACCCAACGGATAAAAATAATCGCCTTGTTTCCGTGTTCGCAGCATCAGCGGAAAAGTAATCTTATCTAAATCGATGTGAATCGTAAATCGGGAATCGGGAATCGCAAGTTGGGTAGATACAATTTCGAAATGCAATTCACCATTCGCAAAAATTACTTTCTTCTCTCCTGCCTCAATTAAAATATGTTGCGCCTCGTTTGCTTGTAGCGGCGCAATGATGATCCACTTCCTGTTTTTAATAATTCGATGTGTGGCCGATTGAATAGAACTTCCGTTATCTGCATCCAGTAATTTAATTACTTCGGTTGTTTGTGGAGATGAAAAATTAAAATCCTTGATGATCTCCCAAACGATTGTATGAAGCGGTTCAGTCTTTTTTAATTTTAAAACAGGAATATGAATTTCATTTCCTTTTTGTTCCATCAATTTTTTGCGATGCAGCTGAATGGCTTGACTGTACAGCATTTCAGCTTCATTGAACCTTTCGATATTGCTTAAAATATTTTCTTCGGCATTACTGAAAATCTCTTTGACAGAAGGAATGAGTTTATTGCGAAAATAATTTCTTGTGTATTTATCCGAACTGTTTGATGAATCTTCGACGAATGATAAATTATTTTCTCTGGCATAATGCAGCAACTCTTCTTTTCGGAAATTCAATAAAGGACGGATTAA
>JAGWPQ010000438.1 GCA_028877045.1 Bacteroidota bacterium
CTGTGTTTTTCTATCACACGGATGATGGTATTCTTTTCGATGATGCTGAGTTTTGTATCGCTGCTGTCTTCTTCTTTTGTAGCCGATTCAATGGGAGAGAAGATCAGATCATCGGCTGCAATAACAGATGAATCGGCCATGATAATGGCACGTTCGATCGTGTATTGTAATTCGCGAACATTTCCCGGAAATGAATATTGCTGCAATTTTTCCAATGCCGATCTGTCCAACGAAATACCGCTGCGCATATATTTTGTTGCATACTGTTTTGCAAAATGATTGGCGAGTAAACCAATATCTTCTTTTCTTTTGCGCAATGGCGGGATCATTATTTCTACGGTGTTGATACGGTACACCAGATCTTTCCGGAAACGTTCTTCATTGGCAAGCTCTGTTAATTCCAAATTGGTTGCACAGATCAAACGGATGTCGATAGGGAATGTTTGATTGCTGCCGAGTTTGGTGATCTGCCTGTTTTGTAAAACGCTTAATAACTTTGACTGTTGCTGCAAAGAGATATTGCCTATTTCATCTAAGAATAAAGTTCCTTCGTTGGCCGATTCAAATCTTCCCATACGGTCTTCTTTCGCATCGGTAAATGCACCTTTCTTATGACCAAATAATTCGCTCTCGAATAAAGTTTCAGTTAATGCACCTACATCAACTTTTACATAAGGTTTCTTTGACCGAAGCGATCTTTCATGAATGGCTCTTGCGATCAGATCTTTACCCGTACCATTCTCACCCAGAATTAAAATATTGGCATCGGTAGGCGCTATCTTTTCGATCTTTAAAAAAATGTTCTTCATCACTTCACTTTCGCCCATCAATTCGGTGCCGATGATGCTTTGTGCAGGGGTTTGTTGCGACTTTGTATTTATTTTATTCCGGATGTTTTCCAAAACATCTTTGATGGTGAGTACCAGTTTTTCGTTATGCCAGGGCTTTACCATAAAATCGGCAGCGCCTTCTTTTAACGAACGTACTGCAAGATCAATATCGCCATAAGCTGTGATCATGATCACGGCTGCATTTGAGCCCGATGCTTTAATTCGTTTCAGCCAAAACAAACCTTCGTTGCCGGTATTGATAGAACTGTTGAAGTTCATGTCCAGTAAAATAATATCGAAAGCATGTTTGGATAAAAGCCAGTCTAAGTTCTCCGGATTTTTTTCGGTGATGATCTCTTTTACTTCGGTCTTCAATAATAATTTTACCGCGATCAATACATCGGTATCATCATCGATCACCAGTAAAGTTGCCTGTTTAAGATTCATAAGTTTTATTGCTCTAAGTAGTCAGTCAAAATTAAATGCAAATTATTTTTATTTTTAAAACCAATGGAACACAGATGACACAGAATGTACAGATGATAACGGATCGAATGCCGCTGAGCAATATTACTAAGTTAAGGACTTGTCACTCTGGCTCTCGAAGAGTGATAAACGGAATGTGCCTTATAAAATCATGTTTCGAGAACCTCAACATGACATTGCATTCCTTAACTTAATGATATTGCGCTTTGCGGCATCATCTGTTTTATCAGTGTGCTATCCTTCGCTCCGGTATTTCAAGTTAAGTATCATTGATGTAAAATAAGTTAAAGATTATTTTGACAGAATACTTACTATTTCTTTGGATACCATAAATATACCGTTAACTAATAAATTGGAAAGCAACAGTTTAGTAGCAGATGCTTTCAGGCAGTGTATCAAAACCGAACACTTGTTGTACCAATGCCGAACAATAGTTGGATAGAAGGATCTCTAAATGTTTGATTTTCAGTACAAACTTTTCTGGCATCTTCTTTCGATATATTATTAATAATATTTTTTTAAAGAAGTTGGACAGTTATCTGACATGAAACGCCGGATATTTAAATAAAAAACAAGAAACAAATGGACCGAGTTATTCAAAAAAAGAAATGGAATTCGAAACGCATCATCACTATTGTGATCGTTGCAGGAATAGTGATCCTGATAGCGGCAAGTTATTATTTTACTTCAGGCAAATCCAAGCTGAATGTAGATAAAGAACGCATCACCATCAGCGAAATAAGTAAAGGAAGTTTTCAGGAGATCATTCCGGTTAATGGTATCGTGTTGCCTGTTACAACCATTTATCTTGATGCATTGGAAGGAGGGCGTGTAGAAGAAAAATTTGTGGAAGATGGCGCTGTGATGAAAAAAGGCCAGCCCATACTTCGCTTATCGAATACCGATCTTACATTGAGTTTGGTAAATCAGGAAACTTCGGTATATAATCTTTTAACGCAGATGCAGATCTCACGCAATGCTGCACAACAGAATACGGTGAATAAATTAAATCAAATGGCCGATGTGGAAAGCCAGTTAAAAGAAGCCGAACGTATCTATAAATTAGACAAACATTTATTCGCCGAAAAAGTAATAGGCCTGCAGGAATTTAAACAGGCTGAAAATAATTACAATTATTGCTTACAGAAAAGAAAATTGACCGAACAAATTTTAATTCAGGATTCATCTTCTACCAAACAGCAATTAGAACAATCGAAACAATCTTTCGAAGGATCGCAAAATGCATTGAAAGTAATGCGTAAAAAAGTTGATGACCTTGTAGTGCGTGCACCCATCGACGGGCAATTAACTTCACTGGATGCTGAGATCGAACAAAATAAAAAACAAGGTGAACGCTTGGGACAAATTGATGTTTTGGATGGTTTTAAAGTTCGTGTAGATATTGATGAACATTATATCTCCAGGATATTCACCGGTTTATCGGGCAGCTTTGAATTTGACTATAAAACATATAAACTCAAGATCTATAAAGTATATACTCAAGTTGCCAATGGAAAATTTCAGGTTGATATGAAGTTTGATGGTGAAGTACCCAAAGGGATCCGTCGCGGACAAACCTTACAAATACGATTGGCATTGAGCGATGAGATGCAATCCATCTTATTGGCCAAAGGCGGTTTCTTTCAAAAAACAGGCGGCAACTGGATATTTAAATTAAATGAAAGCGGAACCGTTGCTTATAGAGTAGATATACAACTGGGCATGCAGAATCCCGATTATTTTCAGGTGTTGCAGGGATTAAAACCCGGCGATAAAGTAATCACATCAAGCTATGAAACGTACGGCGATATGCAGGAATTGATATTGAATAAATAGAGATGAGTGTTGAGAATTGAGAGGTGAGAATTGAGAGGTGAGTATTGAGAAGTGAGAAATGAGATATGAGAAATGAGATGTGAAATTGATTATAGTTTTTGAGAATAAGCGAAAATCATTTTTCTAAGTTCAATGACTTTTGATGATAATGAATCAAATTGTTCCTGAGAAATATAACCAATGTCTTTTGATAAAATAAATTGATATTCTAATTCAGAAACAGAACCTATGCCTATAACAAGAAAACGTTTAAAATCTGCAGTGGTTTGCCTTCCGCTTCCTTCTGCAATATTTGTTGGAATGGAAGATGCTGAGCGTCGCATTTGTGAAACCAAACCAAATATTTCTTCTTTGGGAAAAGACTTTGTGATTTTATATACATCCAGTGTTAATGCATGTGATTTTTGCCAGATAAGTAATTTTTGAAAATCTAACATAAAAAAAATTTAATTGTTAACAATACTCAAAACTCAAATCTCAAAACTCAAAACTCAAATCTCAATTCTCAACACTCAAATCTAAAACAATATGATCAAGATCAAAGACCTCGAAAAAATTTACCGCACCGAAGAAGTAGAAACGATTGCGTTAAACAAATTAAATATGGAAGTCAAAGAAGGAGAGTTTGTTGCAGTGATGGGCCCATCGGGTTGCGGCAAGTCGACTTTATTAAATATTCTGGGATTGCTGGATGATCCTGACAGTGGCAGTTTTATTTTTAACGGACAGGAGATCGCTCATTTTAATGAACGCCAAAGAGCCGATACACGCAAACGAAATATTGGTTTTGTGTTTCAGAGTTTTAATTTGATCGATGAATTAACGGTGTACGAAAATGTAGAGCTCCCTTTGATTTATACAGGCGTTCCATCTGCACAACGAAAAGAAAAAGTAGAGAAAGTGTTGGATAAGATGCAGATCATGCATCGCCGAAACCATTATCCACAGCAACTTTCGGGTGGTCAGCAACAACGTGTCGCAGTTGCCCGTGCAGTAGTAAATAATCCAAAATTAATTCTGGCCGATGAACCAACAGGAAACCTCGATTCATCGAACGGAAATGAAGTAATGGAACTGTTGACCAATTTGAACGAACAGGGAACAACTATCATCATGGTTACACATAGTGAGCATGATGCACGTTACAGTCATCGCATCATCCGCATGCTGGACGGACAAACAGTTACAGAAAATATTCTTATCTAAAACTTACTAATCGTACTATATGATTAAAAGTTATTTAAAAATTGCATGGCGCAACTTATTGCGTAAACCTAAGATTTCTATAATAAATCTTGGAGGGCTTGCTATTGGCCTTGCATGTGCAATTTTTTTATATCTCTATGCAAGTAGTGAATTTGGATATGATAGTTTTTATAAAGATGCTAATCGTATTTACCGAGCGTACACATTTATTAGCCTTAATGGTGCAGAATCTAACAATGCAAAAAGCAGTCCACCTGTAGCTGAAGTTTTAAAAACAAATTTCCCGGAAGTTGAAGCCAATACATTAGTTGGTTATGAAGATGCGTATAATATGCGCTATAAACAAAAAGTATTTCGCGAGTATAGAATTTATACTGCCGACTCAGATTATTTCAGAGTATTCGATCATACCATTATTAAA
>JAGWPQ010000044.1 GCA_028877045.1 Bacteroidota bacterium
CCTTTTGTGCCGATGGGATACAACTTAATGTTGAATGATCGCCATCTCCCACATCTTCCTGCAAAGCTTCTGTAACCAAATGTTGCAATTGTTCGTCAAACGATTTCATCAGTAAATTTTGTATTATTTCATGCAGGAAAGATAATCAGTTTATAAAAAACAAAAAGATTCCCTGACAGGAATCTTTAATTATAATTTTTTAAAAATTAATTAATGCGGACAGAAATGATCTGATGTTTACCATCCCTGTTCTTCAACAGCATTGTAATGTTATACCCTTTGTCTTTGGTTTGCAGTTTGCCGGCAATATACATGGTGTTGCCTGATTCGCGTTGCGAAGTGAGATCAAAACCATTTACACCAACATCGTCGAAAAATGATTTTAATGTAATGCCAGCCTGATTTTTGCTGATATTCTTTATATCATCTTTTCCCGGAAGCGTAAGGTCGATATAAGCATCAAAATAAGCTGCCACAGCTTTTGCATCGCCAAGTTTTAACGAATTAATAATATTCTCAGTATCGCTCTGAACAGTGAACGACATCAGTAACCATCCCAATCCTGCTAATAAAAATATCTTTTTCATGTTAAACATTTAAACATCTACTCAATTGCTAAAAACATGCCAAAGGGTTAAAGACATGAAGTTAAAGTTAATCACTGAAGATGAATTACCAAATGATGTAAATTTGCCGCATGAGCAAGAAAGTAATTTTAATTATCATGGATGGCTGGGGATTAGGCAAAATAAAATCAGCCGATGCCATTCAGAACGCAAATGTTCCCTTTGTAACATCATTGTACAAAAAATATCCTAACACAACTTTAGTTACCTGCGGCGAAGCAGTTGGTTTGCCCTACGGACAAATGGGCAACAGCGAAGTTGGTCATTTAAACTTAGGTGCCGGAAGAATTGTTTATCAGGAATTGCAACGCATTAATGTTGCCATCCGCACCGGTGAGTTTGCAACAAATGAACAACTTTTAGCATCCATTCGTTTTGCAAAACAAAATAATAAGCCTTTGCATTTATTGGGATTGGTGAGCGATGGCGGCGTGCATTCGCACATCAACCATGTAAAAGCAATCGCTGATGTTTGTAAAAAAGAAGGATTGACCGAAGTCTATGTTCATGCATTTACTGATGGACGTGACTGTGATCCGAAAAGCGGATTGGGTTTTATAAAAGATTTACAAGATCATTTGGATAACAGTGTTGGAAAGATCGCAACTGTTACCGGAAGATATTATGCGATGGACAGAGACAAACGTTGGGAACGTGTGAAACTGGCCTACGATGCAATTGTGAAAGGCGTTGGCGAGCATAGCGATAATTTAATTAAATCGATCGAAACATCTTATTCGAACAATGTAACCGACGAATTTATTAAGCCCATCATCAATGCAAAATTAAGTGCCGCTGCAAAAATTAAAGACGGCGATGTTGCCATTTGTTTTAATTTCAGAACAGACCGTTGCAGGGAAATAACAAATGTTTTAACGCAGGAAGATCATCACGAACAGGACATGCACAAAATGGATTTGCATTATACTACCATGACGGAGTATGATAAAACTTTCCAGAATGTACATGTGATTTTTGAAAATGATAATTTGAATAATACATTAGGTGAAGTGTTGGAAGCAAATGGAAAAAAACAAATCAGAATTGCAGAAACAGAAAAATATCCGCACGTAACTTTCTTTTTCAGCGGTGGCCGCGAAAAAGTTTTTGACGGCGAAACAAGGATCATGGCACAATCTCCAAAAGTTGCAACCTATGATCTGCAACCCGAAATGAGTGCGTATGAATTGGCCGATAAATTAGTTCCTGAGATCGAGAAAGAATCTGCTGATTTTATTTGTTTGAATTTTGCAAATGCCGATATGGTGGGCCATACAGGTGTTTTTACAGCCGTTGAAAAAGCAGTTGAAACAGTTGACAAATGTGTGGAAAGGGTTGTTACAGCCGCATTACAACACGATTATACCATTTTCTTAACAGCAGATCATGGCAATGCAGATTTTATGATCAATGAAGATGGTACACCAAACACACAACATTCTTTAAATCTTGTTCCGTTTTTTGTGATCGATAAAGAATGGCATGGCACAGTGAAACCGGGTAAATTGGGCGACCTTGCTCCTTCTATTTTACATGTGATGGGATTAAAAATTCCAAAAGAGATGACGGGAGACATATTAGTCAATCCTTAAATCAAGCTATATGAAAATTGTAAAAAAAATCCTGGTTGCACTTTTGGTTGTACTTATCGTTATTCAGTTTATTCATCCGAAGAAAAATCAGTCAACAGAAATTCTGGCAACCGACATCAGCAAAACTTATGCGGTACCAAAAGATGTGGAAACTATTTTAGCAAAAGCATGTAACGATTGCCACAGCAACAACACAAATTATCCTTGGTATAATAATATTCAACCGGTCGCATGGTGGTTAAATAATCATGTAAATGATGGTAAACGCCATTTGAATTTCAGCGATTTTACTTCCATGAAAGTAGCCCGTCAGTACAAAAGACTGGATGATTGTATGGAGCAAATAAAAGAAGGAGAAATGCCTTTAGAATCTTACACATGGATCCATAAGAATGCTATTTTAACCGATGGCGAAAAACAAACTTTGAATAATTGGTGCATTACAGTTAGAGATTCTATCAAAGCAAAATATCCTGCCGATAGTTTGGTGTTGCCGAAGAAGAAATCTGAAGATTCTAAATAAAAATTGCTTTTAAAAATTTAATGTTATAAGGAAGTCAACCAAAAAGTTGACTTCTTTTTTTGTTTAAACCCAAGCTATCTTTGCCACATGCAAATAAAATCAGCCAGGTATATTATTTCATCACCAACATTCGATAAATGCCCAAAGCCCGATAAGCCCGAATATGCTTTTATCGGCCGCAGCAACGTGGGCAAGTCATCATTGATTAATATGTTGGTGAAACAAAAGAACCTGGC
>JAGWPQ010000439.1 GCA_028877045.1 Bacteroidota bacterium
AATTTTTGATTTGAATACATAAGTTTTATTTGTTTCTGCATCCAGCACTTCAACACCGGTTGCCTTTTTTGTATCCTTGTCGTATAAAATTTTTGTAACAATACTCCACGGACGAACAGTAAGATTTCCTGTTTTCACGGCTGCAGGTAAAGTAGATGATTGTGTGCTGAAATACCCGCCAAACGGGCATCCTAACCAACACTTGTTTCTGAACTGGCATTGCTCTCTGTCGGGATGTGGTGCAGTAATGTGCGCTGTACGGCCAATGATCATGGGCCGCATTCCTTTGTAAATTGTTTTCATTCTTGCAGCAACATCTTTCTCTACACAATTCAATTCCATTGGCGGTAAAAATTGTCCGTCGGGTAATTGTGCCAATCCTTCTTTCGAACCGCTAACGCCTGCAAATTTTTCTACATAATCATACCATTGTTCCAATTCTTTATAACGCACGGGCCAATCAACAGCAATTCCCTGTTTTGCATTTTCTTCAAAATACATATCGCTCCAGCGATAACTCTGTCTGCCCCATGTTAACGAGCGCCCGCCAACATGATAGCCGCGAAACCAATCGAAACGTTTTACTTCGGTGTATGGGCATTCGGAATCTTTTACCCAAAAATCTAAATTGGTTTCATTCAAAGGATAATCTCTTTTTAAAACAGGATATTCCTTGATCATCTCCTGCGTACGATGTCCGCGATGCGGATAATCCCATGCTTCCTTATTTGCGTTCACATAATCTTTTATATGCTCAATGTTCCGTCCTCGTTCGAGCATAATAACTTTTAATCCTTTTTCGGTGAGTTCTTTCGCGGCCCAGCCACCACTGATTCCTGAGCCAATTACAATTGCGTCATAGGTTTGATCTGCCATGTTTTTTGTTAGGTTTATTTATTTTGTTACAAACTTTTTGTTCTCTTCTCATCGTCTGTTGCGTCGCACACTTGTACGTTCTATTCTTTATTCAACAAGTAAAAAATGAAATTGTTTCATTCCAACTTTTCTTGTCACACATCACAAATACTGATCGCTTCTTTCAATGAATCTAATTTGTTTGGGTATGTTGGCATAAATTCCTGGGCAACATATCCTTTATAACCTGTTGCAGCAATTGCTTTCATCACTGCGGTATAATTTAATTCCTGTGTATTGTTTATTTCATGTCTTCCCGGAACGCCGCCGGTATGATAATGTGCGATGTATTGATGATAATCCCTGATGTTCCTGATGATATCACCTTCCTGAATTTGCATGTGATAGATATCGAACAATAATTTGAAATGATCGGAGCCAATGCGTTTACACAATTCTGCCCCCCATTCAACATGATCGCACATATAATCTTTGTGATCGATCTTACTGTTCAATAATTCCATTACCATCGTAACACCATTCTTTTCTGCAACAGGTAAGATTTTCGATAAAGCGGTCATACAATTTTTCATTCCTGTTTCATCATCCATACCTTCGCGTTTACCGGTGAAGCAGATCAGATTTTTATATCCTGCTTTTGCCATGATAGGTATTACTTCTACATATTCATCAATTAATTTTTGATGATAGACCGGATTATTCAATCCTTTATACAAATTATTATCGCCAGATGTATAACACATAGAACTGTACACACCGTGCTTTTGCAGGGTTGGCCATTCTTTGGGACCGGTAAGATCAATGGCATTAAATCCAATTTCTTTAACGGCAATACATAACTCGTCTAAAGAAAGATAACCAAATGTCCATCGCGAAACAGAATGATTAATATTTCCTTTTAATGTTGCCGGATGTTTTTTTTCAGGCGAAGCCAGTGCAAAATTTCTCGATGCAGCAATACCAACCACACTTAACGCAATATTTTTTATTGCTGTTCTTCTTGAATGAGATGCCGTATTTTTTTTCATGAAAAAAATTTATTTGCCAATTTTTTTATTGTCTTTAAAAAGTAACGAAAACAATAAAACCATCGCTGCCGAAATACCTGCCGGAATTAACCAAATGCTTTTCCATGCATGCCCGTCAACAGTTTTATAATGATCGGTTATCATGCCTGCAAACCAAAAACCAATCAACATACCAACACCGTAAGTGGCTAAAGTTATCATACCCTGTGCTGATGAACGTATGGCTGCACCTGCTTTTTCATCGGTATAAATTTGCCCCGTAACAAAAAAGAAATCGTAACAAACGCCGTGAAGAATAATGCCGAGATATAAAAATCCAATGCTGTCATCAATGTTACCGTAAGCAAATAAAACATAACGGATCATCCATGCAATCATGCCTACCAGCAACATTTTCTTTACGCCCAATCTTGTAAAAAATAAAGGCATCAGGAAAAGAAAAATAGTTTCACTCATTTGTCCCATGCTCATTTTTGCAGCAGCACCACTCATTTTTGTTTCATTCAAAAACAAATTAGTTTCCTGATAATAAAATGCCAGCGGAATACAGATCAATAGTGATGATAAAAAGAAAACAAGAAAATTTTTATCCTTCAATAATTTCAATGCATCCAGTCCAATGATCTCTGCAATCGAAATTTTCTTCGAAGTATTTTCGGGTGGTGTATTGGGTAATGTAAAACTAAATAAACCCAATGCCAGCGAAACGGCGGCACTTATTTTAAAAGTATTTACCAACGAGCCGCTTTGTTCAAATGCAAGCCAGCCAATGATTAAGCCGGCAGCGATCCAACCAATTGTTCCCCAAACACGAATGAAAGAAAATTCTTTTTCGGGATTATTCATTTGTTTAAATGAAATAGCATTTACCAACGCCAATGTTGGCATGTATAAGATCATATACACTAAAATAACCGGATAAAAAGAATTGAAATCTGTTCTCGAAGAAATATAGTACATCAATCCTGCACCTAAAATATGCAGTATGCCTAAAATTTTTTGTGCTGCGAAAAATTTATCAGCGATCAATCCAATAATAAAAGGAGCAATAATGGCGCCCCATGCCTGCGTGCCATAAGCCAATCCATTTTCAACATCGGTAGCGTGTAAAGTTTTTGAAAGATATGTTCCCATTGTTACAAACCAAATTCCCCAAACAAAAAAATTGAGGAACATCATAGCAGATAATTTAAGTCGCGTAGTAAGTTGCATAGTCGTTAGTTAATAAGTAATCTTGTTGGAAAAGAAGCTTAAATGTAATTTTTAATTCCTGAAAAAAAATGTTAACAGGCTTTTTTTTGATTAATGTCAATTTAAGATCAGATGCAAACGTTTGCTAAAAAAATTTTCATTACTTCATCATCCGAATAGTACGATCTTTAAAAAATTAAATATTGCTTACATGAAAAGAAAGTTAAGATATGGCATGATCGGCGGCGGCAAAGACGCTTTCATTGGTGCCATTCATCGCATCGCGGCAAATATGGATGGATTGATTGAATTATGTTGCGGCGCATTAAGTATTAATCCTGATATCGCTGTTGATTCGGGCCGCTCTTTATTTTTAGATGAAGACAGAATCTATCTTAATTATGAGGAGATGATCAAAAAAGAAAGTCAGTTACCTGCTGATAAACGAATTGATTTTGTAACCATCGTTACACCCAACTTCGCACATTTTGCTCCGGCTATGATGGCGCTCGATCATGGATTTAATGTGGTGATCGAAAAACCCATCGCATTTACCTTGGATGAAGCAAAACAATTAAAACAAAAAGTAGAAGAAACGGGTTTGATACTTTGTTTAACGCATACTTATTCGGGTTATCCAATGGTAAAGCAGGCACGTGCAATGGTGCATGATGGTGTATTGGGAAAGATCAGAAAAGTTTGGGTCGAATATCCGCAAGGATGGTTAAGTAAATTAAGCGAACGCGAAGGAAATGCACAAGCTGCCTGGAGAACAGATCCAAAGAAAAGTGGAAAGTCGGGATCGATGGGTGATATCGGAACACATGCAGCACATCTTGCAGAATATATTACCGGATTACAAATAACACAGCTTTGTGCCGATTTAAATATTTTAGTTGATGGCCGTGCATTGGATGATGATGGAAATGTATTACTGAAATTTAATAATGGTGCAGCAGGTGTTTTAATGGCATCACAGGTTGCTGCTGGCGAAGAGAATGCGTTGAAGATCCGTGTGTACGGAGAAAAAGGAGGTATCGAATGGGCGCAGCACGAACCCAATACTTTATTAGTAAAATGGCTGGATGCACCCACACAAATATTAAGAGCCGGCGGAAATTATACAGATCGATTATCAACTTACGCAACCAGTAATTGCAGAACGCCGGGCGGGCATCCTGAAGGTTATCTCGAAGCGTTTGGAAATATTTATAAAAATTTTGCACAAACATTATCGGCTAAGATCGAAGGAAGAACCGCATCGAAAGAGAATTTAGATTTCCCTTCTGTTACAGATGGCATCAGAGGAATGGCGTTTATTGATAATGTTGTTGCATCGGCAAAGAGTGATGTGAAGTGGACTAAATTTGAAGTATAAAAACATTCAATCATCAATATTCAATTTTAAATATTAATGACAACAATTAAAGGCCCTGCTATTTTTTTAGCACAGTTTATCAGCGATACAGCGCCATTCGATAGTTTGGAAAATATCTGCAAATGGGCTGCAACATTGGGTTACAAGGCCATTCAAATCCCAACACTCGATGCAAGATTCATTGATTTGCAAAAAGCTGCCGAAAGTAAAACCTATGCCGATGAACTAAAAGGCAAAATAAAAAGTTATGGGTTGGAGATATCAGAACTGTCAACACATTTGCAGGGGCAATTAATTGCAGTGCATCCTGCATACGATGATTTGTTTGATGCATTTGCTCCGGATACAGTTAAAAAAAATCCGAAAGCACGGCAGGCATGGGGGGTTCAGCAATTAAAATATGCAGCCAAAGCTTCGCAAAATTTAGGATTGAATGCGCATGCAACATTCAGCGGTTCCTTAATGTGGCATACATTTCATCCATGGCCGCAAAGGCCTGAAGGATTGGTAGATATGGGTTTCAGCGAATTGGCAAAACGCTGGTTGCCGATTTTAAATGAATTTGATAATTGCGGTGTTGATGTTTGTTATGAGATTCATCCGGGCGAAGATTTATTTGACGGCATTACTTACGAAATGTTTTTAGAAAAAGTAAACAATCACAAACGCGCCTGTTTGTTATATGATCCATCGCATTTTGTTTTACAACAATTAGATTATTTGCAGTACATAGATTTTTATCACCAACGCATCAAAGCATTTCACGTAAAAGATGCAGAGTTTAATGCAACAGGAAAACAAGGAACATTTGGTGGTTACCAAAGTTGGGTGAACAGGGCCGGACGTTATCGTTCGCCTGGTGATGGTCAGGTCGATTTTAAAAAGATATTCAGCAAACTCGCACAATACGGTTATAAAGGTTGGGCTGTATTGGAATGGGAATGTTGTATAAAAAATCAGGGAGATGGTGCTAAAGAAGGTGCTGCATTTATTAAAGATCATATCATTAAAGTAACCGAAAAAGCATTTGATGATTTTGCTGCAACAGGGGCAGATGAAAATATTAATAAACGCATTCTGGGAATTGATTAATAATTTTACTTTTAAACTTTATTTTATAACAATTGTTGTGTTTAAATAAAATCACACAATAAAAATCAAAAAATATATCAAATGAAAAAGTATTTGGCAGCAATGGCAGCAATTGTATTTATGACAGCTTGCGGAAGCGGAAACAATGAAAACAAACCTGCACCTGGTGTAGAAAAAACAACAGATAACAGTTCTAATCCCGATTATCAAAAAGGTTTGGCATTAATTGCAAAGAACGATTGTTTGACCTGCCATAAAGTTTCAGAAAAATTAGTAGGACCGGCTTACAAAGATGTTGCTAATAAATATACAACAGCAGATGTAAGCAAATTGGCAGATAAAGTTTTGAAAGGTGGCACAGGTGTTTGGGGACAAATTCCAATGACTCCGCATCCTAATTTATCTAAAGAAGATGCCGAACAAATTGTAAAATATATTTTGTTACTTAAAACCAATTAATCATGCGCAAATTCATTTTGCTTGCAATTTTATCAACTTCATTTTTATTTTGTTTTGCACAAACAAAAAAACAAAACGGTTGGATATCACTCTTTGATGGTGCATCAACCAAAGGCTGGCATAGCTATGGAAAATCAACTGCAGGAAGTGCATGGAAGGCCGAGGACGGAACACTTCATTTAGATGCTTCCAAAAAAGACGGATGGCAAATTAAAGATGGCGGCGATATTGTAAGTGACGAAGAGTTCGAAAATTTTCATTTAAAATTAGAATGGAAAATTTCTAAAGACGGTAACAGCGGCGTAATTTTTTTAGTGCACGAAGACACGGCAAAATATAAATACGTTTGGTTTACCGGTCCCGAAATGCAGGTATTGGACAATGCCGGAAACGAAGATGGGAAAATTTATAAACATCATGCCGGCGATTTGTACGATCTGATCGCATGTTCTAAAGAAACCGTAAAACCTTACGGCGAATGGAACCTTGCCGAAATTATTGTGAACAAAGGAAAATTAGAATTACGTTTAAACGGAACAACCGTTGTTAAAACTAATTTGTGGGATGATAACTGGAAAAAATTAATTGCAGGAAGCAAATTCAAGTCCATGCCGGGTTTTGGAACTTTTCATAAAGGAAAAATTGCATTGCAGGATCATGGTTTTGATGTTTGGTTTAGAAATATCGAAATTAAAAAACTATAAAAAATTCGTTTCAATAAAAAGCCATTTGATTTTTCAAGTGGCTTTTTTATTTATGTTACCGGCTGCGGTATTTCATGGCATCGCCTGTTGCGTCGCACTCTTCAACGCTATCGCATTGTGCAGCAATCACAAACAA
>JAGWPQ010000440.1 GCA_028877045.1 Bacteroidota bacterium
AACATGCCGTCTTTAATGAGCGGAATTGCTTTTGCTGCGATGATCCTTTTTTCAGGTTGCGAATAAATAATATTTTTTTCCAATGAAAAATGGAACGATTTAGACAAAGCGCCGCCATGAACTTTAGTTAATTTTCCTTCTTCGTCTAACTCCTGCAAATCTCTTCTTATCGTATCTTCGGACACATCAAGTTGCACAGAAAGATCAGAAGAAAGTACTTTATTATGAATGTTGATTTGATGAATGATATGAGCTTGTCTTTCTTTCTTTAGCATGTATAAATGTAAAAACAGTTCAGAATAAAAAACAAATAAACTTTTAAAAAGCTTTTTATTTTGAGATATTCGCAGCCTGCAAAACCATGATCACACCGCAAACCATAGAACAAATCAAGAACCGGATCGACATCATTGATGTGGTGGGCGAATACGTAAAACTTAAAAAACGCGGTGCCAATTATTTGGGATTATGTCCATTCCATAACGAAAAAACACCATCCTTCACCGTATCGCCTGCAAAAGAATTATACAAATGTTTCGGCTGCGGCAAAAGCGGCAACACCATCACTTTCTTGATGGAGCACGACAAGATGAGTTATGTTGAAGCATTAAAATTTTTGGCTGCACGCTATAATATTGAAGTTGAAGAAACCGAAGCTACACCCGAGCAAAAGCAATTGCAGCAGGCATCGGACAGTTTGTACATCATCAACAATTTCGCTCAGAAATTCTTTGATGAAAAATTATTTCAGACCGAAGAAGGGCAAAACATCGCTTTGACTTATTTAAAGGAAAGAGGTTTCAGGGAAGATATCATCAAAAAATTTCAGATCGGTTACAATCCTTCGCAGAGGGATGAACTGGCAAAAGCATTATTTCAAAATCAATTCAATAAAGAATTACTTCCCAAAACAGGATTGGTTGTTGTCAGGAACGAAACCGAGTTAATTGATAATTACCGCGGCAGAATTATTTTTCCCATTCATAATAATACCGGAAAAATTATTGGCTTTGGCGCCAGGGTAATTGGCAAAGCCGATAAAGCACCAAAATATATCAACACGCCCGAAAATGAAATTTATGTAAAAAGCAAAGTTTTATACGGAAGTTATTTTGCAAGACTGGCAATCGATAAAGCAAACGAATGTTTATTGGTGGAAGGGTATACCGATGTGGTTAGTTTGCATCAGGCAGGAATCGAAAATGTTGTGGCAAGTGGCGGTACATCTTTAACAACCGATCAACTGCGCATCATAAAAAAATATTCGAACAATCTTACTATTATTTATGATGGCGATCCGGCAGGTGTAAAAGCGGCATTACGCGGATTGGACATGGCTTTGGAAGAAGGGCTGAATGTGAAGCTGGTATTGATTCCCGACAATGAAGACCCCGATAGCTATGTAAATAAAGTTGGTGCTGCAAACTTTCAGAATTTTGTTGCAAAGAATAAAAAAGATTTTATTCTTTTTCAGTTGGAAGTGATGCTGAAAGATGCAGGTAAAGACGTTAATAAAAAGAATGAAGTTGTAAATCATGTTGCCGATACATTAAGTAAGATCAGTAAAGCAGAAGATTTTACCAAGTTGCAGGAATACATCAAACAATGTTCGGCTTTATTGAAAATAGATGAAGGCGGATTGACCAATCTTGTCAATAAATTAAAACGCGATAAGATCGCGAAAGATGAAAAGCGATTGCCTTTTGAAGAAGCCAATTTTATTCTGCAACAAACACAACAACCCGAAGATGTCTTAGGCGATAATTTTTCATTGCTTAATCAGGATGAAGCGCACGAAAAAAATGTGTTGCGTGTTTTACTGGAATATGGCTTGCGTAGCTGGGACGAACAAAGAACCATGGCGCAATATATTTTTGAAGAATTAGAGCAATTTAGTTTTGATAATATTGAGCTGGGAAATTTATTCAATGATTACAGAACCCGCTTCGAGCAAGGATTACAGCCCGATGCAAAATCTTTTTTATACCATCCCGATGATGCTGTAAGAAACTTGGTAATGAGCATTACAATTGTTCAACATGAATTGAGTCAGAAATGGGATGAGCGTTTGGAAGGAATGAATATTGTGAACAGAGATGTTTCGCTTCAGGATGTGAAGAATAGTATCAGCATTTTTAAATTGCAAAAACTCAAAAAATTAATTGAAGAAAATGAACGTGATATGGAGCATGCCTCATACGATGAATTTATTACGTTGCATCAAATCCACAAACACCTGAAAGAGATTCAATCAGAAATTACAAAAGAATTAGGCACTGTTATCATGAAATGATTTTCAGTACGTCGAACTATTTTAATCTTCTTTTTATTGATGCAACTTCTTTTTTAAATGCCACTGCATCCTCTTTTTGTTGAGCAATAAAACTATTATCGGCCAATTTGCCAACTACTTTATCCATCTCTTCCTGCGTATCATAGATCATTTTGCGGTAAGGGTTGCTGTAATCTTTTTCTCTCGACTGGTAAATAGATTTTGTCATCCATTCTTTTGTCGCAACGGCTTTGTTTAAGAACCCTGAAATGCTTGCTGCATCAGGATTTTTAAGATTAATGTCATTTATTTCAGCAAGTGAAGCCAATGCATGATGCATTTTTTGCGCTGCATATTTTGTTCCTTCTTCGGTATAAAATTCATGCAACCCATCCCATGATTTTATTTTTCCTTTTTTCACTTTTTCTTTTAAGGATTGAACAGTTGCAGCAGTCATTAATTGTCCGCCGATATTTAGCCATTCTTCTCTTTTTAATTTATTGGGAATGGCAGCAATCACTTCATCAAATGTTTTAAATTTATTTTGTTTGATGAATGCCATTAATTGTGTTGTTCCGTAAAAGTGGATCATCTCTTTAAATAATAAATACGATTGTTTCACTTTTATTAAAACAGTTTTGCGTTTACTGTTTTCGAAACCGCTTGCAGCAATTTCTAATTCATCAATGATCTTATTTTGCTCGGTCAGTAAAACTCTTCCTTTCTTAATATTTTCTTCTTTGCTGAATGATTTTTTTGGTTCAAACTTTTTATAAAAGGCATTGCCGGTTAATTCTTCCAGTAATTCGATGGAATAAAATAATTCGTTCACGGTATCGGGTGCTAAATAATCATATTCTATTTGCTGAATTTTATTTCCCCGTTTATCTCTGTCAATATATTTCCAGCTGTTTCTTGCCAACGCATACATGTTGTACATGAACCAATAACCCGGCATGATTGTCAATTGATCTTTGCTCGCATCGAGACTGATCAATGAAAAAGGAATTGGAATATTTAATTCGAAAGAATAATCTGCTTTAGCAATAATGGTGAAACTTGCAAACTTAGAATTGTGTTTGATGCTAACACAGAGACCGGGCCAAAAGCCACGTCCCACAACAATCTCGCCGTCTGCGCCACGAGAATTATGATTCGATCCAATGGTTGCGCCGGCAGCAATATTACTTTGTCCCATGATTAACGCCGCACATAAAAACGAATTATTATGATGTTGTTCGTGTGCAGGAAATATCAACGAGTTCAACACTTCACAACAGGAAAT